>NZ_JBHIPW010000016.1:0-123102 GCF_042196265.1 Bartonella sp. AP1QHHD | reverse complement strand
AGCATCGACAGCCTTATTAACAGCGTCAGTGGCTTTTTCCGCTGCATCAGATGCTGCTTTATCGGCTGCATCAGGTACTTTCTTCACGTCATCAGTTGCCTTATCAACTGCATCAACTTTATCCGTATCATGTGCAGGATATTCGGAAGCCTTTCGTGCCGCACTTTGAACAAGTGAAGTAGAACAAGCTATGAAAACCCCCATATAAAAGAGTGTTTTCCAATTGATTTTACGATACATTCTTTTTTCCCCTTAAGAGCTTATTGAATAGTTGAAACAAACAATCTTCTTTTTAATGACTATTCATGTCACTCAACGTTGTCACAGCACGTCGATTTTGATTCCAACAGGAAATATCATCACATACTGCTACAGGTCTTTCTTTTCCGTAAGAAATTGTTTGAATCCGTTGTGCGGACACACCAAGAGACACCAAATAGTTTCGCACAGCAACAGCACGGCGCTGTCCAAGTGCCAAGTTATATTCACGTGTTCCCCTCTCATCAGCATGACCTTCGATCATAATAGAATAATAAGGATAATGAAGCAACCATTCTGCTTGGCGCATTAAAATACGTTCAGCATCAGCATCAAGTGAAGAAGAATCGAGACTAAAAAACACGCGATCACCCACATTAACCGTAAATTCTTGTCCTGAGCCTGGTGACACCTGATTCAAACCAGCATCATTCATATAAGCGCCATTCATACCGTTAAGTGCACCAACATTTTTTTTGCCACACCCACCCAGGCATAGTGAGAAAAGAAAGAGGATAGCTAAGGAATGAGAGATGGTTTTTTTGGTAGAGCGCATAATCCGTTTCTCCTTGAATTTCGTAAAGAAGGGTCAATTCTTAAAAATATTTTTAAGAATAACCGTTAATTCCTAATGAAGACGAAATTTTTTCTGTTTTTTTCGTCCTTATTTTTACTTTTAAGTCTCTGCCAATTTTTCTTCTCTTCAGCCATTCCTCTAACATTTCCATAAGAAATGTTTCCCTTATGCGTCATGGCTTTTTATGCATCATCTTGATTTTGACTATTTTTTTGCAGCGCGTTCAGCTTTGCAAAAACTTTATCAGCGTCAAAAGTCTTATGCAGATTGTCTTCACTCTCATTTTCCTCTAGAGCAGCGTTTTCCGTCACAGAAGCGGGAAGCAACGACCTATCTTCTTCTGCTGCAACAGGACGATTTTTCGCCGCACGCTGGAGCTCAAAATCTAAATCGATTTGCGAACACAAACCAAGTCCTACAGGATCAAGAGGAACCAAATTTGCACTATTCCAATGGGTTCTAAGGCGGATTTGTTCAATTGTCGCTTTTGTTGTCCCAATCAACCGTGCAATTTGTGCATCTTTCAACTCGGGATGGTTTGTAACCAACCATAGGATACCATTGGGACGATCTTGGCGTCGAGAAAGAGGGATATAGCGCGCCCCTTTACGTTTTTTTTCAGGAATATGCACCCTAGATTGAGAAATTTTCAATCGTGCGTTTTGATCAGCCTCCACCCGTGCAATTTCACTGCGCGTCAATTGCCCAGAACTAATCGGATCTAAACCTTTAATACCATAAGCCGCATCACCATCGGCAATAGCTTTTACTTCCAAGACATGCAATTTACAAAATTCTGCAATCTGATCAAAAGAAAGAGCTGTATTATCAACCAACCAAACAGCTGTTGCTTTGGGCATCAAAAGTTGCGTTGCCATTTTTATAAATCCTCTTCTGCGCCTCTTCTATGAGGCAGGTTACCGCCCACTCAAGAGCACTGGAACTTTTTTATATGTTTAGGTCTCTCCAACCACTCCTAAAACAAAGCGCGGCATGGAATAAACCATTTTGCTATGAGATTACATTCTGTTATAGCGTTATTTTTGCTTAACGACAAGAGATCTCTCTTGTAATGATCCTCAACTAAGGTGTCTTTACCTTTAAGATGAATTTTCTTATAAAGGGTTTATTCGATTATTTCACCTCATGCTGTGGCACATTTATTCTGGTGGGATGCATGCTTTATCGCCTTAAATTCTAAAGAGTATCCAACTGGCAAAAAAGCCCTCAAATAGGAAGGAAAACTATGGCAGGCCATTCACAATTTAAAAATATTATGCACCGTAAAGGGCGTCAAGATGCAATGCGCTCGAAAATATTTTCTAAGCTTGCGCGCGAAATTACCGTAGCAGCAAAACAAGGTGCTCCTGATCCAGCCATGAATCCACGTTTAAGGCTGGCTGTTCAAAATGCCAAAGCACAATCGATGCCGAAAGATAATATTGAACGCGCGATTAAAAAAGCGTCAGGCGCCGATGTAGAAAATTATGATGAAGTACGCTATGAGGGCTATGGACCAGGCGGCGTTGCCGTCATTGTTGAAGCGTTAACTGATAACCGCAACCGCACCGCTTCAAATGTGCGCGCCGCCTTCACAAAATCAGGAGGAGCCTTAGGGGAAACAGGATCGGTCAGTTTCATGTTTAATCGGATTGGTGAAATAATCTATAAGCCAGAAGCAGGAACAGCCGATAACATCATGGATGCAGCAATTGAAGCCGGTGCCGAAGATGTGCAATCAGAAGAAACCGGACATCATATTACCTGCGCATTTGAAGATATTGGTGAAGTTTCCAAAACACTTGAAGCAAAACTTGGTGAAGCAGAATCGATTAAAACGATTTGGAAAGCCACCACCCTTGCACCAATAGATGAAGAAAAAGCTTTGTCCGTTTTACGACTAATTTCAACATTAGAAGAAGATGATGATGTGCAAAATGTTTATGCAAATTTTGATGTCAGTGATGAGATTTTGGCAAAATTGTCTGTATAATTCCCATCATTTGCATAAGCCCTCTCTTCATTCATGAGGGCTTCAAAAGCATCTGTCACCCCTCCTCTTTATCCGCACATATAAAAGCCCCGCATCAATCGCGGGGTAAGCCATTGATGCAACAAAAAACCACAATCAATCGCAGAAAACATAATCCCAAAAAGAAAGCATACAAAACTCTGTAGCCTTACGCCTTTCTTACATGCCCCAAAGATTATCCCTATATTCCTCTCTATTTGATCTTTTTGTTCTTTAAGATTAACCTCCTCTCCCCACCCTCAAGTAATGAAATGATCTAGCCTCTAAACAATTGGGGTTTTCTTGACGTATTCCTATGACGAATCACTCATGAAATTCACTTGAAACTTAAGGCTCAACAAACATGCATTCCCCTAAATATTCGCTACGCACTTAAAAAACACTTAGAATATATCAAGGAGGTTTATACGCCCTATATCCCCACACCTCAAAGGGCAGTGTTTTTACAACATCACAGAATAAAAATAAGCAAATGGAAAGCCAGAGCTGATTTTTTAGCAAAGTATTGTACAAAAAGCCGGTACATCTCTCTAATCCGTTGCAGATAAATTTTTGACTTTATGGCATTAACTTTATGGCATCGTATATTTCTAAAATAACGTCATTTATCTTAAAAATCTGTCCTTTTGCTCTTACCGATCAATCAATATTCAGACCTAAAACAACCGCGTACTTGAATAAAACACATCAGAGAGCAACAGCCCCCCCTGACAAGAGTCCGGACTCTTCACAAACAAAATCGAAGAGGAAGTTTAAAAAAATATAGCGACACTTTGAATAAAAAGTTGAACTCTAGAGACCTCAGAATTTTCGACTCTATTTTTCAAGGTCTTATTTTGAATTTTTTTAAGCATTTTCCCCAAGGAAATTCCATTATCGATCAACAACCATAGATGATAGATGAAATCTACATAACTCCCCATGCCCATTATAATCAATTCCTTCTTTTAAATAATTTAAAAACTATTGAGATTGTGTAAACTTGAGACTGTATTCCTTCTATATTCTGTTTTTAAGCATTTTGTTTTACTGTACATTGAGCAAAGGCGACCATGCTGGATCTGAAGCATCATTGGGGGTAGGGAGTTGTCGTTCATTGCGTCCCGTAATATCAATCGTATAAATTTTTGGTCCCATACCGGGATTTTTGCGAAAGAACATCAGTACACGACCATTGGGGGCCCACGTTGGTCCTTCATTGTGAAACCCTGTGGTTAAAATTCGTTCTCCTTGTCCATCAGGGCGCATAACACCGATAGAAAATTGTCCGCTTAATTGTTTTGTAAAGGCGATATAGTCACCCCGTGGAGACCAAATAGGTGTTGAATAACTCCCATCGTTTGAAGAAATACGTTGAATATCACTCCCATCCGCATTCATTTTATAGATTTGCGGCTTTCCACTACGATCTGAAGAAAAGACAATTTGTTTTCCATCCGGTGAATAAGAAGCAGAAGTATCAATAGCAGAAGTTGTTGTAAGTCGCGTCATCGTACGGGTTCGTAAATCCATAGTGTAAAGATTGGCACTCCCATCATTTTGTAACAAACTCATGATAACTTTTTGTCCATCAGAAGAAAAACGTGGAGCAATTGTCATGTTATTAAACGTTCCGATCAACTCTCTTTGCCCCATTTCAATTTGTTGGAGATAAACATGAGGTACTTGATTGTCCTCATAAGCCATATAGGTCATTTCTTGTCTTTTTGGGGAAAAACGCGGTGTAAGCACCAATTCACTTCCATCAGACATATAAATCAAATTTGCGCCATCTTGATCCATCATTGCTAAGCGTTTAATGCGTGCATTTTGGGGGCCTGTTTCATCGATAAAAACAATTCGTGTATCAAAATAACCACTTTCTCCTGTCATTTCACTATAGATCTCATCTGCGATCATATGTGCCACACGCCGCCAACGTTCTGTCGCGGTATAAAAACGCCGTCCTTTCAATTGTCTTTGTCCAAACACATCCCATAAACGAAAATCGACCCTCAAACGTCCATCGATTTCTCTCATGACTTGCCCAGTAACTAAACCTTGTGCTTTTATTTTCTGCCAAGAAGCAAAATGCGGTTGTTTATTAGGATTAGAAATGTTTTCAAAAAAATTTGCTTTATCAAGCGGTAAAAAAAGCCCCGACCGTTCAAGATCGGCTGTCACCACAGCAGATATTTTTAACCCAATCGAATCATTGGAAATAAAGTCTGTAATTGCAATGGGAATGGGATTAAAATCAGCGCTCGAAATAGTTCCTTTCAATTGCGCATAACCCGATGAAATATTTGAAAGCCACAACCCACAAGTGACAATAAACCAAGCAAAAACTTTATGTCTCGTTATAGTCATCATGGAATGTGTCCTTTCGTTAAGCGCTTTTTTCTCGTTTATCATCTTATTTCTTGGAGGGGATCAACATTAAAGTCAAAACCTTGCCCCCATAGATCATATTGATCACGTGGGAGATCTGCATAAGGTTGGCATGAAAAGACAGCAGCATACACCTGCCTTATCATAATAGCTTGTTGACTCTCAAGGCCGCTTACGGGATCAATGATAGGGTCGCCCACAACCATCCCTTCACGGTCTAAGTAAAATCGCAACCGCACGACCGGACGATTTTTTAAATCGCCGCCAAGCGCCACAAGTTTAAGCTTCTGTTGAATACATCCCCCCGCAATATTGACCAATGTTTGTGCCATTTTTGTGGTATCATTAATATTTTTTCTTGCACCCAAAGCTTCTGGTATATGAGAACGTTTTGCTCCCCCTCCTTGTGACCGCGCACGATTGAGCAAATTATTTTCCTCCAGAGCTAAAATATCTTCAATGGTCTGTTTCTCTTGGTTTTTCTTGTTAAGCTTTGGCGTCTTTTGATTCAGTGCAGCCTCATTCTTCTTTGGAAATTCTCCGTCAAACTTTGGTTTAAACTGTGGAAGAAGAGATTTTTCTGGAAGTACAATTTTGGGCGCTTGATGAACAATCTGCTCTGCTGGTACTTTTGGGACCGTTGGAGCCAATTCTTTTGGCGATATCATTTCTTCATTTTTGTGCGCAGGCTTGAGCGCAACCTTAGAGGCATCCTCCGGTGCCTCTAAAGGCATCTCAGGCGCAACCTTGGGTGCATCCTCCGGTGCCTCCAAAGGCATCTCAGGTGCAACCTTGGGTGCATCCTCCGGTGGTGCCTCCAAAGGCATCTCAGGCACAACCTTGGGCGCATCCTCCGGTGCCTCCAAAGGCATCTCAGGCGCAACCTTAGGCGCATCCTCCGGTGGTGCCTCCAAAGGCATCTCAGGTGCAACCTTGGGCGCATCCTCTGGTGCCTCCAAAGGCATCTCAGGCACAACCTTGGGTGCATCCTCCGGTGCCTCCAAAGGCATCTCAGGTGCAACCTTGGGTGCATCCTCTGTTTTTGCTTCTAATAATTCTGGTTTTGTAAGTTCGGGTGCAAATGTTTCTGATGTGTTCTCGCTTGATGGTGGCGATGCTGTTTCAACGGGACGCAGCTTTTCCTTTGGTTGAAACGGTGCCAGACTATCTATTTGTCCCTCTCCAATATGGCGTGCATCTTCTTTCTCTTGTGGTTGCATAGTTGGTTTTATGGCAGGGATTGCACGGATAGGAGCCTTCACGGCTCCTTGTTGAGAAGAAAACTCGCCCACTAAAGGAGCAAGAGTGATGGGAATTGCTTCCAATGGTTGTGGTAAAGAGACAGAGCTTGTAAACTGAATAGCTCCCCAACTGAGAAAAATGACATGGACCACAAGGGATAAAGCCAAGCCTCGTTTCATACTATGATAAGAGTCTTTGTTCATTCTTTATGCCTTACTTATGCCTTACATTTTTTCATTTTTAATCACTCTATGCTCTTTTAAAAACATCTTAAAAACAACCGGTTATGCACAATTTTATTACTTATTATTTATTGTGCTAAACTTGCTAACGCAACTTGAGAAAACCCCGCTTTTTGAATATCCGCCAGCAGTTTTAATACTTGTTGATATTCAACAGTTTTGGCAACCCGCACAAAAACCCGTTGATCTTTTTGTGTAGCATCTGCTTCCAGAAGAGTTTTCAGGTGTGCAATCAGTGCCTGTGACGTTTCATAATAATCTTGATTAATGGCAAAGCGCCCTTGCGCGTCAAGTGAAACCGTAAGGGGTGTTTTTTGAGCTCGTACGGGACCCGCTTGACTACGAGGCAAATCTAGAGGAACACCGTTCACTAAAAGGGGAGCAGAGACCATAAAAATAATCAACAAGACCAGCATGACATCCACAAAAGGAGTGACATTGATCTCACTCATCAGTTGGCTTCGTGAATGATGCCGCCTACGTGTATTTTTGCGAGAAGAAGAAGAAGCAACAGAAACGCCCATGGGATAAGATCCTTTTTATAAAGAGGAAGGTGCTGTGCGTGTTTCATCAATACGCCGCGATACAATTGTTGAAAATTCATCGGCAAAATTTTCTATTTGTGCAATGATGCGCGCACTTTCATGAGTCAACTTGTTATAAGCAATAACAGCTGGAATTGCTGCAAACAAACCAATAGCGGTTGCCAAAAGCGCTTCTGCAATCCCTGGCGCGACAATGGCAAGTGATGTATTTTGAGAAGCTGAAATAGAAAGAAAAGACTCCATAATACCAATAACTGTTCCAAAAAGTCCGATAAAAGGTCCCGCAGATCCCAGTGTCGCAAGAAAACTTAATTTTGATTCTATTTTTTCACTTTCACGTCCCAGCGTCAAATCCATAGCCTTATCAATTCTGCTCTGCAAACTTTTCGATGTATGGGTCCCTTTTTCAAGAGATTTTTTCCATTCAACCATTGCTGCTATAAAAACTGCGGATATACTATTGGTACGTTGACTTTTGCATGATGCATAAAGATCTTCTAGCGCTTTGCCAGACCAAAATGTGCGTTCAAACTGCTTTATTTCACGCCGTATTCTCCGATACGTAAAAATTTTATCAAAAATAATTGCCCAACTCCAGATAGAAGCGAGCAGCAACCCAATCATAACACCTTTCACGATCCAACTCGCTTGCATAAACAAATGCAACATTCCAATTGTTTCTGGATTCGTTAGTTCTACATGCGGCATAATTTTTGTCCCTCTAAATGAAAGATGCATTTTTTTTAATTTTATAAAACAGATTATTTTATAGTTTCTAAATTTAAGTAAAGACTCTAGTTTCACATAAATCCATGCGCTAAAACAAGACTTGTTTCTTAAATTTCCTTAAAAAGTGATGACGAGAGACATCCCTCAATGCACGCCCCCCTCATTTCACAACAGCATTTATGAAAAATATAACGATAAGGACTTATCCATAAATACTATAAAAATAAAAGATATAAAAATGCATAATATTAAATCTATTATGCACCACCATCTTTACGTTTATAAAAAGAACGCTAAATCATCATACGCGTTTCTAGCTTAAAATGCTGCAATAAGTCTTAGCACTTGAAAAGATTCGTAAGAGGTATTTTATTCCTTTCTTAAGTGTTTTTGTATCCACTCACCAACTCCGCTTGTGACATGTAAGAAAATGTTTTTGATTAATTCGCGGCAATAGAGCTTGAAAAGAAAAAGTTTTACAAGTTTCAGAATTATCTGAAAGTGACAACGCAATGAATTATCATTGTAAATAAATATGTTATCATCATAAAAGATGACGCTTTGCCTCAGGCTATTATTTCTCTCATTTTCCATCGAATTGAATACGGGGTACACCATCGGGCACAAAAAACGACAATAAACCACCATAAAATGCCTCACAACAATGTGCCTCACCCATACACCCCTATTATAAGTCCTATATAATCTAGTGTAAGTCTCATGTAATCTCATTGTGTTGTGAATTTACCCCTTTCAATCCCTATCATCTCTCTGGCATCATGGTGTAACGTACAAGCTTCTGTGATATGAAAAAAGCCTTTTCACATCTTTACTTTATGAAAACCGGCTTCTTCGCTCTCTTTGCTCACTTGCGATATTTGATCGTTATTGCATTGAGAATGATCCATAAGGAACATTTTTACAATTTTTTTCAATAATTTATATTGCTCTCTTATGATGTGTAAGCAAATGATTTTAATTGTTTCAACATGAACAGATTTGAAATGAAAGTATTTTATTCTATTCCTCTATTAGGGTTTGTGCCCGTAAGAAGTGATAATTTATCTTTCTAAGTCAATATATTATATAGAATAATATGCTTTTGAAACTTTAAATGCAAGAATGCATTTCTGCTTTGCATACATTGATCTCTCACTCATTCACTACGTTTAGAAGCGCACATAAATCGCGCATTATAGCACATAAAGTCATGCATGATGGATAGAAATGGATGAAACACGCGCTTTTGTGATGCCAAATGATAATCCAGTAAAAAAACAAATCAAATTGCTTAAAAACACCCTTTAGGTGTTTTGAGACAATTTTCGACCTAATAGCTTATTATCACTTTATTGCAATATTGTGCTGAGTATGTGCATTTTTATAAAAATAAATCTTAATCCATTTTTATTTTTTTATATTTTGTACTTTTTCGCTGCTTTCTGATGCCAACAAACCTTTCTTCAAAAGAAAGAAAATATCTTGAGTTTATAGCAGAAAATGGATGAGGCGACATTGATTTTGAATCATAACATGGATGAGGTATGTTTAATTTTGTGGGATATCATCTTCAATTTATTGTAGTTATTGTAGCAGAGGTGCTTTCTTTTGCTGTATCGTGTAACCTTATTGGAAAACATTTAGGCTATGATAAATATGTATAATCTTAGATTGTAGATTACTTTATATCTGCTGATCTTTCCTGAAACTGCTAATTCAATGAAGAACACTTTTAACCAAGCATTTTTGCAAAAAGTTCTTTGGGTAAACGTCGCGGTTTTGCCTCCTCATTAATCAGAGCAATTTCAACTTTGGCTGTTACCAACGTGGTCATCTCATGCAAAATAGATTGCTCCATAAAAAAGCGGGCCCCTTGGATATGAGTAACACGTGTTTTAACGACTAAAAGATGATCAATTTTAGCTGGTCTTGAAAAATTAATTTCCATATGACGAACAACAAAAAACAGTTTTTCCCCCTCACCCCCTGCTGCTAACATCTTATTATTAAAACCGGTATCCCGTAAAAACTCTGAACGTCCTCGTTCAAAAAACTCAAGATAACGCGCATGATAAACTACACCGGAAAAATCTGTATCCGCAACATAAACGCGGACCTGAAAATTATGAAAAGCGTTTGTATGATTGCTCTTAAAAGGTGTTATTTCTGTCATCGACTTCATATCCCATAAAATCATCTAATATAGCAAATTATCTATCAATCAAAAGATTGAACACATTTTTGTGTTGAAGTTGTGAAAAGCAAAAGCAAAAAATCTTTAATAGTGCCAAACCTTTTTAGCCAGAATATGCTAAAAGAAGGCACGTCTCTTGTATTTTATGAACTTGCTATAAAATATTCACATAGTTTCTTTTAATAAAGAGAATGTCTTAGTCATCTTCCCCATCCCATAAAGATGTCTGAAGTGATGAATTCTCTTGAGCATCAGAAAGTTGAGAACGCCTTTGTATAGACGTTGTAGAGGCTGGAGCAGAAAGCCCTAAATGGCTCCAAGCCTTTTCAGTTAGAATACGTCCACGAGCAGTTCTTTGAATAAACCCTTGTTGGAGCAAATACGGTTCAACAATATCTTCAATGGCATCGCGTGGTTCTGATAAAGCAGCAGCAATTGTTTCAATCCCCACCGGTCCCCCTAAAAAAGTTTCCGCAATCAGGAGCAAGTAGCGACGATCAAGCGGATCAAGACCAAGATAATCGACCTCGAGGCGCGAAAGCGCTTCATCGGCGATTTTTTGGTCAATTTGTTTTGCTTGTTTAACCAAAGCAAAATCACAAACGCGCCGTAAAAGCCGTCCGGCAATACGAGGGGTTCCCCGTGCTCGGCGTGCAATTTCATGAGCTCCATCATCACTGATCTTGACGGAAAAAAGTCGTGCATTACGCTGCACAATATATTCCAATTCTTCTATAGTATAAAAATTGAGACGAATTGGGATGCCAAAACGGTCTCTCAGCGGCGTGGTCAAAAGCCCCAAACGTGTGGTTGCCGCTACCAAAGTAAATTTAGCCAGATCAATTTTCACCGAGCGTGCGGCCGGCCCCTCCCCAATGATCAAATCAAGTTGATAATCTTCCATGGCTGGATAAAGAATTTCCTCAATCGCCGGATTTAAGCGATGAATTTCATCAATAAACAAGACATCACGTTCTTCAAGATTGGTCAAAAGAGCGGCTAAATCCCCTGCTTTAGCGATGACCGGCCCTGAAGTAGAGCGAAAATTAACGCCTAATTCTTTTGCCATAATCTGTGAAAGCGTTGTTTTTCCTAACCCCGGTGGTCCTACAAACAAAACGTGATCCAGCGCTTCTTGCCGTGTTTTTGCTGCTTCAATAAATATTTTTAAATTAGCCCGTGCCGCTTCTTGACCAATAAAGTCATCGAGAACTTGTGGCCTCAAGGAACGATCTGGATCGTTAGGAAGGGGGGCGGAACCCAGAAGGCGTTTATCTTCATCTTTATGCATTGTTACCTTGATTTTAAGTAGGAGAAGAAAGCAATTTGAGACTATGGCGGATCAGCAGGGCAGAAGAAACAGTTTCCCCCTCAAGAGCATTCATCGCAAGAGCAAGAGCACGGGATGCATGTTCCCGTTCAAACCCTAGCTTCATCAACGCGGAAAGCGCATCATGCGCAGGTTGATTGGTCATCTCACGCTGAGGCACCGAAACAGTCTTGACCACTTGTTCAAAGGGGAGTGTTTTACTTTTCAGTTCACCCACAATTCTTTCACTGACTTTTTTACCAACGCCTGGCGCTCGACTAATCATCGCAACATCATTTAAAGCAATAGCCTGTGCAAGTTCATCTGGCGATAAAGTACCCAAGATTGCCAAAGCAACCTTTGCCCCTACTCCAGGAACATTTTGTAGAAGACAAAACCACTCCTGTTCAGCTCTTGTAGCAAAACCAAAAAGGCGGATTGCATCTTCCCGAACATGCGTTTCAATAAAAAGGCTTAACGCCTCCCCAACCGAGGGTAAAGAAGGACGCAGACGATTTGACACAAAAACAACATACCCCACACCGTGAACATCAAGAAGGATATGATCATCAAAGATATGTTCAAGGGTGCCCTTTAATTTGCCAATCATGCTTTCACCCCAATCATATCGCCATCCTTGCCTGATAAGATCGGTCAACACTCTTACGATGCATACTATGACAAAGAGCAAGAGCAAGAGCATCAGCTGCATCACTGCTATCAAATTCAGCCCGTGGGAGGAGAACTTTGACCATCATATGGATTTGTTCTTTAGCCCCATGTCCAACACCAATAACCGATTTTTTCACTTTGTTGGGCGCATATTCAAAAACAGGAAGAGTTGCTTGCGCAGGAACCAGCAATGCAATTGCACGCGCTTGCCCAAGTTTTAAAGTTGCTGTAGCATCTTTGTTGACAAACACATGTTCTACAGCAGCTTCATGGGGCATAAATTGATGCACAACCTCTGAAAGACCTTTGTGGATCTGACATAGCCTGGAAGCCAGCTCACACTGTACATCAGAAGAAACCGTCCCTGCTGCAATAAACTGAAGACGATTACCCACAACATCGATAACGCCCCACCCTGTACGCCGTAATCCGGGATCAATGCCTATAATACGAATCGTCTCTGCCATAAACTACAGTCTATACACTTTTCCCCCTTGTGAATAAAGACAAGACCACAAAGAAAACAGCAACCCAAGACAAAACCAGTAAAAAGATAATCATACCCCCAAATTTATACAATTATAACACGCAACGAACAGCATCTTTATAGAACACACTTTATGAAGCATAACTGAAATCAATCAAAACCATTCACACATTACAAGCAAGCACCCTCTAAAGCATAAAAATTCCCTTTCTATATCATATCTAATGCCATAACGGTTAAACATCGCAAGCGAGCAAATAGAGAGTGCTGGATTGTACATTCATTAAGTGTAAAGAGGCTATGCAATGGATGGTACACACTTTGCGAAAACTTTTTACATTATAGCATGACGCTACCATTATAAATCAACGCATTGATTTATAATGATAATTAATTATTTTGTATGTTGCATAAGAATCCCGAATATCCTAAGATTTTCTCATTACAAATCTGTTTATATTGAATCAATCAAAACCATTCGCTTACATATGAAACGTGGGATTGCCGTATAGAGTGAAACTGTACAAGAAAGGACTAAAAATGCCTCTAATGAATTGTCTCAAGAGCCAAGGGCTGTCACAACATTGAGGACTGGCAAATATTTTGCAAGCGTAAAAATGAGAGAGGCTCAACGGATGTGAATAAGAACTGAGAAGTGTTTTTGAATATACCCATCACACCACAATGACATTACGTAAAGAGGAACATTGCATAGAGAGGGACATTGCATGGGACACAGAGAATCCCTGAGGCATTCATTATATAGCACTTTATATGGCACTTTGATTTTGGATATTTTATTTTACGCGAGGGAAATAACTTCCATTCAAAACAAAAGAAGCCCCAAAACTGCAACAATGTGTATTATCCTCATTAACACACACTTTACAGCAGCTTTATAGGCATAAATTATAGAGCATAAATAAATTAATGTACAAGCCCCTGCTCTATCTAGCGTCTAATCATTATCATAGCCAAAACAAAATCACACGATAGATCAACAGAAAGTGTTCTAGCTGCAATCAACCAAAGTCGATTTCCCACAAAGACCAACCATACCCTATTCCATGCCATAATTCGAAATCAATACCTATCCCTCTCTCAGCTATAAACTCAAGATATTTCCTACGCTCAAATAGAAATTAGGCAGAAAAAAGCACTCTAAATTGGTTTTAGTTGTGACATTTTGGTCGTAAAAAATGGGTAGATTGCTCTAAATATCGCAAGAAAGAAGCAAGGAGCTATTTTTCTCAGAACGCCCAAAAGCTGTTTTCAGTAATTCGATTTATTTTCCCACTGGATTATCATCGTTCAAAATATAGCCGCCGCTTATTGACCAAAGCGCTTAAACTACAGCAGCATCTCTAAATGAAACAAAATGCACGCTTCTAAACGTAATGAATGAGAACAAATTGACGGAAAATTTCTGGCAATTCATGCCAATGAGGGGGTTCAAGTTCCAATGTCGGTGTATGAAGTGACACTTTTACAATTGCTTTTTTATTTGTTCTGATGACATTTCCCCTTCGCGCAAAGCAAGGGAATACCTCTAAGAACGCCCAAAGGCTGTTTTGAGCAATTCGATTTGTTTTCCTACAGGGTTATCATCTTCTAGAGCACAGGAGTCCGCAGTTTCCCACCCAGCACGCATATACTGTATCCGCGCTTCTAAACGCAATGAATGAGAAACAAATTGGCGAAAAATTTCTGGCAATTCATGCCAATGAGGGGTTTCAAGTTCCAATGTCGGTGTATGAAGTGACACTTTTACAATTTCTTTTTTTATTTGTTCTGATGACATTTCCCCTTCACGCTCTGCGCGAAGAAGAAGGAGTTGAGAAGCGATTTGCATAAGTCGTGTACTTAAATACATAGCCTCTTTCGCATAGACTGCAGAAACCTCTGCCGAAAGAGAGCGTGCCACTAATTTCCCTTCTGAGTCAATATACGCTGCGGTTTTTTCAATCAGCGCCATTGTTTCTTCGTAGAGACGATTAAAAGCATTTTCAAAAGCATTATGCTCAATCATGATAATAGGTTCATCATATGGACGTTTATGTACACTCACGCTTTTATACTCCAAGTATCAGCACAAAATCATACCCCTCAACGAACAGAGTATTAAAAAGTTTCTTTTGTTGCTGTATAGAACGCGTTTTTTTTAAAACTGCTACCTCTTTTAATTTTTTTGCGCAACGCACTTTTTATACTAAGGTTAACGTGCCCAACAAACACTATAGGAATGTTTTTTATAAACGGATCATTTTCCTTGAAAAGGACCACTGCCAAGATTGCCGTTTTTCACAATAATAAGCGACTCCAAATTGCAAAGCAATACCCGTTATTATTAAGAAGGTATCGGAAAAAACCGTTTCTGTCATCACTGTTTTTATAATTTGTCCAAACATCGCAAAAATGGTTCCCGTTACAAAGACCGGTAAACTATGTTTTCCTAAAATTGCTAAAGGATGTTTTGGAGAAACATAAAACCATTTATTGATGCGTGGCAAAGAAAGAATGAGAAAGGCTAATGCAAGAACATGGAGTAAACGTGGCAAGCTTAAAAAGGTTTTATTAAAGTTCACCAACGGGGAAGACCAGCCAAGCCACCCCAAAATGCCCCACCAGTTTAAGCGAACCCATAACAGCGCCAACAAGAGATACGCTGCCGCACAAACAATCCAAAAAGACTGAAAAGCGATTGTTTTTCCTTGTTTAAGCGCTAAAGTACTGGTCAATCCTATGACGAATAAGAATTGCCAAGACAAAGGGTTTAAAAACCACTTTCCTTCTAAAGGATAAGAAGGAGGAGCAATTTTATAAAATCCGCAGATAAGATACAGCGTAAACGAACCCAAAAGCAGCCACTTTGTCTGTTTACAACTCAAATAAAGGATAAAAGGCGCAAAAAACATCAAAACGATATAAAGAGGAAGAATATTATTATATCCCAATTGATGCCCAAAGCTTAAGGTACTCAAAAATGCGATACCAGGCTCTTTAAAAAAGAGTCTCATATTGTTCATTGATAAAAGTTTTTCTGTTCGCCATAATAAAAAGGCAGCAAAAAAAAGGCTTAACGTGACAAAAGTAGTAAAAAGATATGCGCCATAGAGCTGCAGAGCTCTGTACCACAGTTTTCGGATGATAAAAGCAAAGGATTTTTGCTGTAACCGTCCATGAAAGCTTAACCCAAGAGCAATCCCTGAAAGCAAAACAAACACTTCTGCACAATCAGAAAAACCGAAATTTCTATGAGTAAAAGACTCATAGATCGTTCTGGGAATATGGTTGATGAAAATCGTCAATAAGGCTAAAGAACGAAAAACATCAATACGTGTATCACGATGAGAAGGTTGAGTATTATGCTCAAGAATACCTTGGTATTTCATCAGTGGACTCCCACACGTTGCAACCCCCTTGAAGTCCCATAAAATGGTGCTTACCCTTATTGCCAACAAGCATGAACAGGATGAAATTTTAATTTTTAAGTATCAAGTTTCATTTTAAGCGTTTATTTTTTAAAAGGCAAAAGTTTTTTAAAGGCAAAAGAACGAAAAGCATCCATACGTGTATCACAGCAAAAAGGCGACATATTATGCTTAAAAACACTTTCATTTCTCATAAGCAGGCTCCCACACACCCACAAATCCTTTAAATTACGTGAAAATGGTAGTCACTTTCATCGCAAATAAGCATAATAGAATGAAACTTTAATTTTAAGTATTATTTTTCTCTAAGAAACAGGGATTTGACATGACAGAACAAAAAAATAAACCAATTGATCCACCTCTTTTCCCTCAGTTGATTTTAACACTCGATGTTCGGCGCAACACCCCACAAACATTTTTGCAGCAAATTTTGCAAACAAAGTCTTTTGCATGCGTCATCCTCTATGATTCTGAAAAGTTGAAAGATGATGGCTCTTTTTTACAACAACAAGCGCAAACTTACGCAGAAGATATTCAACATCATGACGCAGCCCTTCTCATCGCTGATGAAAGCCGCATTGCTGGGCGCATAAAGGCTGATGGATTGCACATAGAAGATGATCTTAACGCTCTTGAAAGCTTCAAAAATCAGCAAAAGGAACAAAAAATCATAGGCTTTGGCAATTTACGCAATCGCCATAGTGCTATGCTTGCAGCGGAAACAGGTGTTGATTACCTGTTCTTTGGAAAACTCGGGGCTGATAAAAAACCCCATGCGCACCCCCGCAATCTACAGTTAGCAACATGGTGGGCAGAAATTATGCAAACCCCCGCCATTATCCAAGCAGGAAGCGATTTTTCAACCTTTGATGAAGTCTTAAAGACTGGATGTGAATTCATTGCTGTAGAAGAAGTCATTTTGGGGAACGACAACCCCTTAATACTGCTTAAAACAATGCAAGAAAAATGTGAGAAAACCCCCTTGTAATATAGGAGGAGAATTTATAAATAAAACGTTAATAAAAATCCAAACACTCACCACTATATTACTTATATAGAACACACAATAACAGATAAAGAGGATACCTCGAAACTCAATAAAATTGCTTAATAATTCAATCAAATTGATGAAAAACCTATCGTCTTGTTTTCATATAATATATAGAAAAAAGGATCATAAAAACTTTCTCGTTCGATGTCTTATAAAGACAAAGCATTATGATTGGGGAAAATGGTCATTTTCAATATTGGTACTGAATACCAATAGCTGACGATACAAATATGCAGGGGACATAAAAATGCAATATAGCGGAACACTTGAAGATCTTACAAACATAATTTGCAAAGCTGGATATCAAATCATAGAAAGTAAATTACTAAAACATGATTCCCCTGAAATATATCAGATCAAAACCTCCGAAGGAGGCATTATTAATTGGTATAAAAGCACAGGAAAACTTCAAGTTCAAGGCAAAGAAAACATAAAACAAAAGTTAATAGAAGATTTAGCAAAGCATCTAGAAGAAACATCAACAATTCCTTCCTCAAAAACGGCCTCCAATACCTCAAATAAAAAAATCTTTATCGTTCATGGTCATGATTGTTATGCCTTAACGGAACTTGAAAATGCTCTTCTCAAGCTTGATCTCGAACCATACATTTTACAAAATACGAGTGGTAATGGTTTAACCATCATTCAAACTTTGAAAAAAGAAATTTGTAACGGTTCTATAAAATTTGGTATTGTACTCCTCACGCATGATGACATGGGTTATGCTATATCTCAAGATGAAGAAAAAATTCAACCCCGTGCACGACAAAAGGTTGAAGAAAAAATTCAACCCCGTGCACGACAAAACGTTATTTTCGAAATGGGTATGTTAGCTGCCGCGCTTCCTCTTGAGAGGATTGCTATTCTACAAAAAGAAGGCATTGAAATGCCTTCAGATGTTGGTGGAGTTTACTACCTTTCTTTTAAAGAGCAGGTAAAAGAAACATTTCCCAAACTTATTAAGCGCTTACAAGAAGCTGATTTCTCTTTTAATATAAATGAAATTACTCATGCATTAAATTAAATTTGAATAATGCTTCCCTTTAACTTTTAAAGCGCACGCCCAAAACCAAAAGACACCCCACCACATTCCACAGACACACACATCCTATAGGCTCAAAGAAACGATCCACCCCCCACCCTTCTTCAAACAGCAAGCGATTGTGCAAATTTTAGTGAAGAGACCGCGTGTGAATTCATTACCGTGGAAGAAATCATTTTAGTCTCTTTGATAAACGCGGGGCTGTTGTCATGATTTTGGTAATTGTTCCAGAAAGATTTAAGAGACAGATAGCCTCTGATTAGATTAAAGAAAAATAGGAAATTCACGTCAGGCATGTACTACAGCTACAATTTCGATTTGATGTGCAGCTACTCGATACAATATAAGGTAATTTGGATGCGCTACAATTTCTCGTAATCCTAATACCTTCTCACTCTGTCTGTATAAATATGGATGTTCAGCCAATGGCAGTAAGGATGCTTCCAAAAACCTTTTCATTCGGCGCGCAGCAGATGGATTTTCGCGAGCAATATAAGTTAAAATCTGACGCAAATTGTCGCGCGCCGAAGACAACCAAAACCGGAAGCATCACTTTTTCTGTTCAGCTTCAAGCTGACTGATTATAACTTCCATTTCAGCCATAACCTCATCATGCGGAATAGGAGGATATGGATTTGCAAGACTTCTCGCTACCTTATCGCGCAGCCATGCAGTGTAGCTGCTTTCCTGTTCAACGGTTTCGAACTCTGAAATTAGCGGAGAAAGGGTGGTCTTCATAATATATGTCCTTTCTATTCCTGAGTATTGAAGATAATTACTCTTGGCTATGTTGTCAATATTAGCGAATTGAAAATGTTTAACTTTTAAGCGTCCAAAGTTCTTTTGATCTTAAAACTTAAGGCTTTTTAACCCTCTCAAAAAACACGGGGGCTGATGTCATGATTTTGACAATCATTCCAGAGAGATTTAAGAAGCAGATAACCTCTCATAAAAAAACAAATTTTGTAAGTAAAAAACTATTTTTATTGTAAATTTTCTGAAATTACTTTATGAATTAAAAGATGTTTTGGTCGCATACGCAACGACCAAAAGGGGCCTTGAAAACCCTAAGTTCTAGCGTAAAGATGAATCCACTTTGTGGGTATCCCGGAATTCCGGGAGTTTTTGCTATGTCCAGGTGCTTTAAGCACTAAAAGCAAAAAAAGCTGATTAGATTTCAGTACTTTCAAGCTCCCGGAATACTCATGCGAGGGCGCTCGCAACCGGCGGGGAAAAATGCAATCTCAAAATCTTAATATTGATCTTTTTATTGGCAAAAAAATTCGTTTGAGACGAAAAATGCTAAAAATGTCTCAAACAACTTTAGGGCACGCTTTAGGCGTCAGCTTCCAACAAATTCAAAAATATGAAAAAGGCTTAAATCGTGTCAGCGCAGGGCGTTTAATGGAAACTTCTGATATTTTGAATGTTCCCATTGCCTTTTTTTATGCCGATATCATTACAAAACACCAGCCCCCGTATCATCATGATGAAATCGCATCAAGCACAGAGGAATACCTGCTGCTCAAAAGATTTAGAGTTCTAACAACGGTAAAAAAGAAAGCCTTTTTACAGCTGATCTCTGATGAGAATGCAAGCTAACATCACGCGATAGTGTGTGCTATTCAAAGTCCCCTTTGTGAACACTTTATTGCTTGAATGCAAAACATGCCACCCCTCCATTTTAAGAAACGACACGTTAAGAGACACTATTTTAATTTTTATTGTAAATTTCCTAAAATTACTTTATGAATTAGAAGATGTTTTGGTCGCATACGCAACGATCAATAGGGCCTTGAAAACCCGAAAACTCAAACATGAATTTATCCCACTTTGTGGGTATCCCGGAATTCCGGGAGTTTTTGCTATGTCCAGGTGCTTTAAGCACTAAAAGCAAAAAGGCTGATTTGAGTTCAGTATTTTCAAGCTCCCGGAATACTCATGCGAGGGCGCTCGCAACCGGCGGGGAAAAATGCAATCTCAAAATCTTAATATTGATCTTTTTATTGGCAAAAAAATTCGTTTGAGACGAAAAATGCTAAAAATGTCTCAAACAACTTTAGGGCACGCTTTAGGCGTAAGCTTCCAACAAATTCAAAAATATGAAAACGGCTTAAATCGTGTCAGCGCAGGGCGTTTAATGGAAATTTCTGATATTTTGAATGTTCCCATTGCCTTTTTTTATGCCGATATCATTACAAAACACCAGCCCCCATACCACCATGAAGAAATTGCATCAAGCACAGAGGAATACCTGCTGCTCAAAAGATTTAGAGTTCTAACAACGGTAAAAAAGAAAGCCTTTTTACAGCTGATCTCTGATGAGAATGCAAGCTAACATCACACGGATAGCGTGCGCTATTCATAAGCATTCATACGTATTTTAAAAAGCAACCTCCATTGTAAGCATTTTTTCATTTTATGGGGATAAGCCATTGATATAATAGAAGATAAGCATCTTTACATACGATAACCCCTCATCATTATTATTTTTAACAGGACTGTATTATTTTTAACAGAACTGTTTTAAACAGTCTGTCTCTCGTCGACATTTATGCTACTTTTTTAACTTACCCAATCCTACCTTGAACCAAGACGAAAAACTGAGAGATAAAAAGTAATATAGAAATGAAATTCTTATACGGCTTGTAATGATGAAAAAAAAATGTGAAAATTCTGATCGGTAATGAGGAGAAAACACCATGATCAAGAGAAGCGTGAAGCTGCTCATCTTAGGCGTGATTGGGCTTGCAAGTTCTGCTGTAAGTTCAGCGGGAAACACTGAAGAAATCTCAAATTCTGAAAGCTCTTTCAATACGATTCAAGAAGCTTCAAACACTCAAGAACCCTTTCAGCCCTTAAAAGCTGGAGACTATGACCAAGCCTATGACTATTACATCCAAGGTTATTATTTAAAAGCTTTTCGTGAAGCACTCCGACGTGCTGAAAAAAATGATCCTTTTGCACAAACTCTTCTTGCCCGAATTTATATGGAAGGATGTGCTGTTCCTATTGACGGTGCGCGTGCTGCTTTATGGTTTGAACGCGCTGCAAAACAGGGGGAACCCCAAGCACAACTACGCTATGGACTTATGTTGTTCGATGGTAACTTTATAAAACAAAATCAAGAACTTGGTGCGCAATTCATTCAAAAAGCTGTCAAAGCAGGCGTCAAGGAAGCCTATTTTTATTATGGACAACTGCTTCTTTATAAAGCCTCACAGGAAAAACAAGCTCTCCCCGGTGTTTCTTCCCAAAGTCGTGAAAATGAAGCAATAGAGCAAGCCTTAAAATGGTACTTAAAAGGTGCTGCTCTTGGGGATGCTGAAGCGGCTTTTTCTGCTGCAAAAATTCTTTCCTTAGGCACATTAAAGCGACCAAAGGATGATCGCAATGCCCGCAAGCTCATGGAGGTAGCGGCTCAAAACAACCACTTAAAAGCTCAACTTCATTTAGCACAATGGCTTGTACAGGGGCGTGGAGGAGAAACAGATTTTCAGCGTGCTTTTCATTTACTTCAAAGAAATGCTATCAACATGGTAGCACCAGCACAGATTTCCCTTGCAAGGCTTTATCGAGATGGCACAGGAACAAAAGGCGATATAATAATGGCAGCGGCATGGTATATGCTCGCAAAGGAGGCAAAAATGCAAGCTCCTGATCTTGAAATAATGCTCCAAGGCATGGATAAGGCACAACTAGAAAAAGCGCACAAAGAAGCAATAAAGCTCCTTCCTGTTTTTTAAAATACTCCTCTCTGCATCAAAAAGATAAAATTTATAGAAATTCCGGGAGATTTTGCTCTGTCTAGGTGCTTTAAGCACTAAAAGCAAAAAGGCTGATTCGGATTCAGTATTTTCAAACTCTCGGAATACCAACGCGAGGGCGCTCGCAACCGGCGGGGGCTTTAAAATGCGAGCCAAAAATCTTGATAACGACATTTTCATTGGCAAAAAAATTCGTTTGAGACGAAAAATGCTAAAAATGTCTCAAAAAACATTAGGTCAACATTTAGGTGTTACTTTCCAACAAATCCAGAAATATGAAAACGGCTTAAATCGTGTCAGCGCAGGGCGTTTAAAAGAAATTGCCGATATCTTAAATGTTCCACTTGTCTTTTTCTATGCGGATATCTTAACAAAACAACAGCCCCCGTACTCTCATGATGAAATCGCATCAAGTACAGAGGAATACCTACTGCTCAAAAGATTTAGAGTTCTAACCTCGATAAAACAAAGAGCCATTTTACAATTACTCTCTGATCAAAATGAAAGCTTTTAACATCATAATATAGGGCGCTACACTCTCTGTTCTTGACTTGCCTCCCACCCCTCAAAGGACAGAAGCCCCTTCCCTATCCGGTTGGGAAACAATCCGTCTTCTCAGAACAGAACTCTTTTAGCTTCCCATTTTATGTGGTTCATTTCACAAAATTATCCGGACAAGCTCCCCCCTCAAATATTCACCACACACTCTCATAAAAACATCACATGTGCAAAGTTTTATGTCTTATAGCACCACACCTCAAACGACAGTATTTTACAGCAAACAGAATAAGCATTCATACGTATTAAAAAAAAGATAGCCCTCAAAAAGCAATGCTTGAAAATTTTTTTGATCGATCTGGAACAGAACCTAACGCATCATTTTATAGATAGAGGACATGATCTTAACATGCAAACGCAAAAAATTGCTTTTTTATCATAATCACTAAAAGCAGCAGTTTATTAAAATATACGCCACCAGAAGCACTTCAAGCAGCCTTTACAGCTGAAACCATTATTCATTGATTAATTAACCGATTGATTAGATACCGATATGTTGTTAATGTGCTATAAGTAAAGTTGCTCTTATTTCTGGAAGAGGAGCTTCGCAAATAAAGAGCAACAATAAGTAAGGGGAATTAAAGATGTTAAAATATTTATTGCTGTCACCGGTTGTGTTGGTGGCTGGTTGCGCATCTGTAGGCAATTATTCATCAAATTATGTTGATCAAAGTCTTACAAAGCGTCAGGCACAATTAGTTGCTAACAAATTTATTAGCGGTAACAAAGGGTTTTTACCACCAGCTACAACCACACTTCTTATAAAGAAAAATAATACAGCAGACAGCTTTACTCCTTTATTTATCAATCTGTTGCGACGGAATGGATATAATGTGATCTATACAGATCAACCTCAAAAGCAACAAAACATGGGTGTGAATTTGAGTTATAGAATAAGATTAAATAGTAGCACTATAGTGTCTCTTTTTCAGTATAACGTGAACGGAGAGCCGCGTTCTTATATAAATACTCAGCCCAGATGAACCCGCTATTTAATGTAAACATACTCTATATTTTACACGTAAAGACTTAAAAGCTCTTGCGAAAGGCAAAGAGATTTGCACCTCAATAAAAAACCTCATTTTTAGCCAGAGTGGATAAATTTTATTATAGATTGTGACAATACAAAATAGTGTAAATTATAGCTTTGAGATTTAAGAAAAGAAGAATACTAAAAATAATGAAAATGCCCCACACCCTAGTGAATTGTTACGCGAAGATGTAAATGCAAAACTTGGACTATCTGTGATTGAAGCAGCTGAAGAGTTTTCTATATCCCGTGTAGCATTTTCTAGGGTTTTGGTAAAAATCCTTATAACGACATTTTCAGCGGCAAATTCATTGGCAAAAAAATTCGTTTGAGACGAAAAATGTTGAAGATGTCTCAAAAAACATTAGGTCAACATTTAGGTGTTACTTTCCAACAAATCCAGAAATATGAAAACGGCTTAAATCGTGTCAGCGCAGAGCGTTTAAAAGAAATAGCCGATATCCTAAATGCTCCACTTGTCTTTTTCTATGCTGATATCTTAACAAAACAACAGCCCCCGTACTCTCATGATGAAATCGCATCAAGTACAGAAAAATACCTGCTTTTAAAAAAATTTAGAGTCCTGACCTCGATAAAACAGAAAGCCTTTTTACAGCTGATCTCTGATAAGAATACAAACGAACACCCCGCGATAACACACACCACGCTCTATCCCATGAGACACTCATAATAAACTCCGTATTCACATATTCTTAATTAAAAACACCTCATGGTTTTAGGGAACTTATATCATTACCATCAATTATATCATTGCCATCAATGATGATATTTTACGACACAACGGGATAAATTTCCCCAAAAATTCTAAAAAATTTTTGTGCAAATTTTTAAAAAGCTTGCGTCTGAGCGCTTTTTATGGTCTTGCAAAGAACTGAAAAGCAAAAATACATAAAGGTCCTTTTTTACTTAAGCTTTTCTCTTTGCAAAAAGCAGGAGAAAGCCCATAAAGAGCACACAGGACCATGAGAGAGCCGCAAGGTTAATAAAAGGGATTTTAGCCCGAAAATAACAAAAGAGCTTGACTGTTAAAGGCAGCAAAGAAAAGCGCCATAAAAACAACAAGAGAGTTCTTTTTGCAAGAATAGAATTGGATAGAAACGATGAAAATTAATGGCAATGAAATTCGCCCTGGTAATGTGATCGAACATCAAGGAAGCTTATGGGTTGCTGTTAAATGCAACGCTGTAAAACCAGGAAAAGGTGGTGCATTTAACCAAGTTGAAATGAAAAATTTGATTGATGGTACAAAACTTAATGAGCGATTTCGCGCTGCTGAGACAGTCGAACGCGTGCGCCTTGAACAAAAAGATTTCACCTTTCTTTATCAACAAGGGGATGCTTTGGTCTTTATGGATTCAGAATCTTATGAACAACTAGAACTTCAAAAGGATTTTGTTGGTGAACGTGCTGCTTTTCTCCAAGATGGGATGACAGTTACAGTTGAACTTTATCAAGAAAAGCCTATTGGCATCTCACTTCCTGATCAAGTTGCTGTCACGATTGCAGAAGCCGACCCTGCCATCAAAGGACAAACGGTTACCTCCTCTTATAAACCCGCCATTCTTGAAAACGGGATTCGTATTCTTGTTCCCCCCTTTATGAATGCTGGTGAACGTATCATTGTAGACACCAATGAGTTGATTTATTTGCGTCGTGCAAATGAAAAAGATAAATAAAGGAATAAACAATGGCCCATTCTGCAGTCATGAATGTCATGGTGCAAGCTGCAATGAAAGCAGGACGCTCGTTGGTACGTGATTACGGTGAAGTGCAAAATTTGCAAGTGTCTTTGAAAGGACCTGCAGATTATGTCAGCCAAGCAGATCGCAAAGCGGAAAAAATTATTTTCAATGAACTAAGCAAGGCGCGCCCCAAATTTGGTTTTCTGATGGAAGAGTCTGAAGAAATCATTGGAGAAGATTCACAACACCGTTTTATTGTTGACCCTTTAGATGGCACTACAAATTTTCTCCATGGCATTCCTTTTTTTGCTGTTTCCATTGCCTTAGAAAGCCAAGGAAAAATCGTTGGTGGTGTCATTTACAATCCCGTGAGTGATGAACTCTTCACCGCAGAACGCGGGTGTGGTGCTTTTTTTAATGACCGCCGCTGTCGCGTTTCTGCTCGACGCAGACTAGAAGATTGTGTCATTGCCACAGGAATGCCTCATTTTGGTCGCCCAAATCATGGAACCTACCTTATTGAATTACGTAATGTGATGGCAGAGGTTGCCGGACTTCGCCGTTTTGGTGCTGCTGCTCTTGATTTAGCTTATGTGGCTGCTGGAAGAACCGATGGCTTTTGGGAAGATAACCTGCAAATTTGGGATATGGCTGCTGGAATACTGATTGTTCGTGAAGCCGGTGGTTTTGTCACCGATAAAGAAGGCGGCAACAATATATTTCGCAAAAAAAATATCATTGCCGGCAATGAACACATTCGCCTAAAATTAGAAAGAGTTCTCAAAAAAGGCATTTAGACCTCATAGTAAGCTCTCAAAAGGACATCTTTTTAAAAGACAATACGAGTCCCTCTGAATACTCCTCATCACGCAACCTATCTCATCAAATTACACAATATGATGAAAAAATTCAGAAAATTGTGATGAGAGAGCTTATAAAACTTCGCTTATCTTAGCGCTGCCACTCTTGATTTAGCTTATCCGTTAGTCGAGCCGAGAGCTTTTGGAAAAACAATCTAAAAATTTGCAACAGAACACCCCGTATACAAAGGTTCACAAAACCATCACCAACGATCAAGCCCCCAAAAAAACCTAAAAATACAATTACAGTCTAGCCAATATTATTGACACTGTTGTTTCCTCAATTCCTCTGCAAACAAACCAGAAAACAAAAAGAACCATAAAAACAAAACGCTCTCAAAAACAACAAATACACCTGCTGCAAAAACCTCCCCTACTCTTCTTAAGAAATCACCCTTACACAACGCAAAAAGATTGGCTCCCAAAGCCTGCCCTCTCCTCTCCCATAAGAACTGTCACTATGCCTCTCAAGAGTTTTTACCACTGCATAGCAACAGAAATTTCAGCAAATCCACTGCACTCCACCCTCCCCCTTCATTTAATCGTTATCCAAAATGCCGATGAAATTCGCACGAAATTTGTAGTAACAAAAATCCTTTTTCTCAAAAATCGCCGCCTGCATTTCCCTCTTTAACTGTTCTTGATTATCTTTAACTACCTCTTCTAGGGCATTTACCTTCTCCTCATCAAAGATAATCTTTAATTTTTTTGTGAATCTCCTATTCCAACGAGCTGCTCCCCAAAAATCAACCGGTTATCACATTTCTCATTTGATGATTTCAACCATCTTCTAGCACCTGATGCGTAAGCCTTTTTAAACGTTAGAGTCCCTTCAACAATGGAAGAATCTGGTCCCATACTTGCATCATTATCTTTACACGTATTGATTGTATCTTTAACTATGGTATAAGAGCACCCCTTATCAAAAGCCATATAGCCCTTTTTTACTGTTTTAATGAGCTTCTTATAGTAAATAAAAGTCTCTCTCACCTTTTTATAACCATCGGAAATATCACACAATAACAACAGCACATCCTTTTTACAACATAGTAACGGTGCACATTGATCAGACAAAAAATTCCTGTGCTCTAACATTTTCTCTATCTCTTTATGTCTGGAATTATAGATATGTTGTCCCACAAAGTATCTGCAAATTTTTGCTTTTCATTCTTCTTTTTAGATAGTTTTTCTTTTTGCTGTTTGCATTCAGCTATAATCACATCATCAAGAACGTACAACAACCAATGAAGCAATAACATTGTAGGTTTATAATATTCTTTATTTGTATGAGTATTAACAAATCCTTTCAGAGAAATTCCATTCTCTTCCATGAATTTTCCTGCTTTTACATAATATTGCTCAAAAAGTGTTGTATTCAAAAGATTATATATTTTTTCAATCTGCTCATCAGTCAGTTCTGTTTCGAGTGCCTCCTTATACAATAAAGACAATTCTCTCTCCCCTTGCGCACAAATATTCTTTACCAATGAAGGTCTGTTCCCATGAGCTTTCATGCCTGCTCTAGGATTTTTTATCTCTAGTATATCCCTTTCCCATTGCCTTACTCCCTCATCCCATTGCTCAACCCACTCCTTTGATATTTTTTGCGTTTTTTCAAAAAGCCTTTGTTCCCCTTCTGCAATAATCTTTTCATATATCTCGCACCCTCGAACTTTCTGTTCAAATTGTTCAGTTAATTGCTTGTTACGATAATTTACAAATGCCAGCATTACAGCCACCCCACAAAGCACTATTACCATTGCTACAATTAAAAAAGCCTCCTTTGAAAATCCCCAAAAAACCACAGCTGCTTCAAGGTGTATACAAGCATAAAGATGAATCCTACAATCTTCACCGCCCATTTAAAAATGAACTTGATGGTGACTATCATTCGGGAGTTATTAGTTTCTTCCTTTATCGGATTATCAATTACCTCTTTTATTTCTTCATCCATTATTTCCCTCTTTTTGTTTGTGTAACCTTCCCATCGACTTCTCGGTATTGTGTCATTATGTGTATATGCGATTCACGGGATACCACATATTATGTTTTAACAAAATTAGTATACAAAATATAGATAGTTGTATTGATAAATGCAAACGATTTGTATTTTATTATACTGCTATTGTGTTTTATACGCTTTAAAGAAAAGCCTTTTAAAACCTCACAATGCATGATCTATGAAATATGGGAAAAAATACTAAAAATCTTAACACAGCAAAACATAGCTGCGTGCCCTCTTAGCTCTGTTTTGTAAAATCGATAAAAAACATCTCTCAGCCCATTTATCGGCTCTTTTTCCATAAGCCGGCACCATCACACATTTTGCCACCCTCTAATATTGCTACAGCCCTTAAAACTTGAGAGGATTCATAAGAAGCATTGTTCTTTCTCAAGTGTTTTACACCATACAGACTTCCCCGCTTGATATATGTAAGAGACATGATTTTATTGGTTCATCATACATAGGTTTGAAATAAGAAAATTTATAATTTTAGAAGCTCTCATCCAACGTGCAAAACAATGAATTATCCTTATAAATCAACGTGACAGTGCTGTTATGAAGAGAACTCCTTGCTCATCTTAATAGTCCATAGCGATTTAACTGGATATCGTTTTATATTTTGTACACAGATGAAGTATTTTTATAAAAATGCTTCATCTTGCGCAGAAAAAAGAACAGCCCGTTAAAAAAGAAAAGCATCTCAATGCTTGCCTTTCTTTCTTCCATGAGAGTTTCAAATTGATAAGCCTGTCTGAAAAGAGTGCTGTTTACGCCCTTAAAGATACTGCTCTTGTATCAAGATTACTTACTCAGATGAGAATTGCAGTTTAGCCAAATGCGCATAAACATTATTTTTTATAATGAATTGTGTGTTCCTTCTTCCACAAAAGCGCCTTTATCCATCACGAGAATACGATCAGCTTTTAAAATTGTTGCCAAACGATGTGCAATGACCAGGATTTAGGATTTTGTATCAATCCTTCTAAGATATCTTGCACCAACTTTTCACTGTTTGCATCTAAAGCAAATGTTATTTCATCAAGTAGCAACATTTTGATTTATAATAATAATTCATTGTTTTATATGTTGAATGAGAATCCCGAATACCGTAGGATTCTCTCATTTCAAACCATGTTTCATGGTGAACCAATCAAAACCATGCCTTTTGCACTTTACAAGTGGGGAGAGCCCGCGTGCATAAAAAACTATTAAGAAAGAACTTAAAATGCCTATAATAAATTATCTCAAGTGCCAAGGGCTGTAGCAACATCCACGAGTTGGCAAATATAATGATGGTGCCGGCTTGCAACAAGAGGGCTGCATTCCTTAAAATCGCCAGTGCAATACCAATGCGTTGTTTTTGCCCCCCAGAAAGCATGGTACCACGTTCTTCTACTTGCGTATTCAAGCCATCTGGTAAAGCTTGAATAAATTCAAATGCATTGGCAGCTTTAGAAGCGGCCAAAATTTCCTCTCCATGGGTATGTTCAGTTCCAAAAAAAGAAGAAAAGTTTACAATTATTTTATTTCAAGTCTTTATACTCTAGGGAAGAAAGGATTTATGCATATATTCAAAATGATTTTTGAATTTAAAAACGCAACCACAATGATTTATAAGTGTTTAAGACCCATCTGTTTATGTCGGATGCGTTTTTGAATTAATATTTAAAGTGCACTCTTTGATAGGATAAAAAATCCATCCATTTGCAATCGATTTGTTTAAAACCTTTGTACCCCATAAAAAGGAGGCTTTTACATGCCAATATTACCAAAACGATTTTTGAATTTAGAAAGACGACCACCGCGATCTACGAGTGTTTGGGAGCCACCTGTCCATGCCGGATGCGTTCTTGGATCAATATCTAGATTAAGAGTATCTCCTTCTTTTCCCCAAGTAGAGCGCGTCGTATATTGGGTTCCATCCGTCATAACAACGGTAATTTTATGATAATTGGGGTGAATATTCGCTTTCATGCGTCAAACCTTTTGCGTTTATAGAATGAAATAGCACTTATTTGTTTTTTTAAGTGCACTTCCTTTGTCTTTTTGATACATTGATTAAAGTATTTATTCCTATAACTGAGCACGCATCAAAAAACAAGTGTTCAAGATACATCATTGTATCAAGTGTTACAAATCCAATACAGTGAGCAAAATTTTATGACATTACGTTCTCGTTCAGAAAAATCGACAAAGTCTTACCCTAAGAAATCTTCATTCTCTTCGCTTGCAATTTTTTTTCCCTATATTTTGCGCTATCGTTGGTTGTTTATCTTTGCTTTTCTAGCGTTATCTGTTGCTGCTCTTGTCACATTAGCTTTGCCTGTGGCTATCCGCCAAATGTTTGATCATGGGTTTTCTACTTCAAGCCATGGACATATCAATTTTTACTTTGGAATTTTGTTTATCTTAGCCTTGTTTCTCGCATTTGCTTCAGCAGCCCGTTATTACTGTGTTATCACCTTAGGAGAACGGATTGTTGCCGATTTACGGCGTGATGTGTTTGTCCATATTATGAAACTTTCTCCTGCTTTTTTTGATCGGTCACATTCAGGAGAGATTGTTTCAAGGCTTCTAACAGATACCACACAAATAAAATTAGCTGTGGGCTCTACCGCCTCTACCGCCTTGCGTCAGCTGATTATCGTGATCGGAGCCGTCGTAATGATGGTGATCACCAATGCTAAATTGTCTTTGTTGGTTTTAGCGGCTATTCCTGTTGTGGCCATTCCCTTGGTAGTCTTTGGACGTAAAGTTCGCTCTCGCACCCGCGCGGCGCAAGATCGTCTCGCAGATGCCAATGCTGTTGCTACAGAGCAGGTAAGTGCTATTCGCACTGTGCAAGCTTTTACCGCTGAAAAACTCGTTACAATACGTTTTTCACAATTGATAGAACGTGCTTTTCAAACAGCACGTGCTTCTGTAATCTTGCGCTCCTTTTTTACGGGGTTTGCAATTTTTTTGGTTTTTAGCAGTGTGGTTGCTGTTTTATGGATTGGATCGCGTGATGTTTTGAATGGAACGATGACAGGGGGAACCTTAGGGCAATTTGTCCTTTATGCGGTTTTTGGAGCTTCTACTTTTGCGCAATTATCGGAACTGGGAGCAGAATTAATCCAAGCAGCAGGCGCTGCTGAACGGCTTGCCGAATTGTTACAAGAACAACCTACTATTGTAGCTCCTAAAAATGCTTTATCATTGGCGCAACCTGTTCGAGGTGAACTTGTTTTTGATCAGGTTGATTTTACCTATCCTTCTAGACCACAAGAGAAAGTTTTACGCTCGCTTTCATTTTCTGTAAAAGCAGGCGAAACGGTTGCTTTTGTTGGGGCTTCCGGAGCAGGAAAAAGCAGTATTTTTTCTTTGATCCTTCGTTTTTATGATCCAATAAGTGGAACAATTCGGTTGGATGGCATGGAAATTAATCGCCTTTCTTTACAAGATTTACGCAGTGCAATTTCCTATGTTCCACAAGATGTCGCCATTTTTGATGGAACATTGCGTGATAATATTATTTTTGGAACTGAAAATACCCATGAAGAGGAAATCCTTGTTGCCGCTAAAGCGGCTAATGCACTTGAATTTATTCAAGCTTTACCAGATGGCTTGAATACGCAAGTAGGAGAACGCGGTACCATGCTTTCTGGGGGACAAAAACAACGCATTGGTATTGCGCGGGCAATTTTAAGAAATGCACCCCTCTTGCTGCTTGATGAAGCAACATCTGCTTTAGATGCAAACAGTGAAAAGTTGGTGCAAGACGCTTTAGAAGGATTGATGCAAAATCGTACAACCTTGGTCATTGCACATCGTTTAGCAACAATTTTAAAAGCAGATCGTATTCTTGTGATGGATAAAGGCGCCCTTGTTGAAGAAGGAACGCATGCTGAACTTGTGGCAAAAAATGGCGTTTACGCTTACCTCGCAAAACTCCAATTTTCACCTGAGTAAGTGATCATGATACAAGAGCCGTATCTTTAAAGGCATAAACAGCACTTTTTTCAGACAGGCTTATCAATTTAAATCTCTCATGGAAAAAAGAAAGGCAAGCATTGAGATGTTTTTCTTTTTTCTGCGCAAGATAGAGCATTTTTATAAAGACACTTCTGTGTACAGAATGTAAAATGATACCAAGTTAATCTCTATGGACTATTAAGATGAGCAAGGAGTTCTCTTCATAACAGCGCCATAACGGTGATTTATAAGGATAATTCATTGTTTTTCATGAAAGATCATAAATACCATAGGATTTTCTCATGTCAAACCCTCATAGTAAGTCAAACAAAATCTCTTGCTTGCTCATCACAAGCAGAGTTGGCGTGTGAAGTGAAACGGTACAAGAAAGGAATAAAATACCTCTCTTGCCCCTTACGTTCTAAGGGCTGTCAAAACATTGGGGCGCTGACAAAAGAGTATACGCTGGCAAAAAGTATAATAGGTGCTCGCTTGCTTGAGACCCTTATGCGGCTCACACTTGATAGGGTTCTAGGGACACAAGCTCTATCCTAAAGACTGACCACACTCTTTAAAAAAACTAAATATTAAAAATTTGCCCTCTCTCACCGCTCTAAACAATAGTGTTTACCGAAAATCATGACAAATTGTAATTCACAAATACACTTCTCTATTGCAAGAGTATCCTTTTATTCTCTTTCAAAAACACGAACACTTTTTGAATATTGTTTACAGATCCGTCTTATTGAAAAAGAGCAAAGATTTTTTTAGCACTTTTGGGCTTCTTATAACTTTTGTGTGAGAGCACATGAGAAACAGCGTTTATAATAAACTGGCTTTTGGCAAAATCGTAAAATTTTATCAAATTTATTGTTTGTAAATATCACCACGACCACTGTTCTGCTCTTGCAGACACGCAACCTCAAAACGACGTTCTCTTTACTCACAAATCGTCTCTCCAGCTCTCTCTTTCAGTCATAGCCCATAAAAATAAGGATAGAGTACTTCGATTAAACACCATCTTCTCACCCCCTCCAAGCCCCATATATTTTACAGCTCTCAATTTTATAGCACCCCCTGTCGTGCTTTAAGAAGGCATTTTAACGATGATAAGAACATGTACAAAGAGGATATATCTTTAGGGTCTTTATGTTTTAAAGCTTGCACTAAATCATAATTTTTTTGTATAGCGAGCTAAGCGTATGCAGAACTGACACCCTAACCATTTCAAACCATTCAGCTGTTTCAGGAACAGATAAGCCAAGTTTTACGATTATATCTTCAACCACGAATTCACCGAAGTACGGAGGATTTTCATCATTTTTTAGCGCTCCCTCTTCAGTGATCCTCTAGATAATTAACTCATTCAGCATCTATACCAGAAAAGCGAAATATTACATGCTAATTTTCCTTTACATTCATTAGCCAAGCCCCCTCAAAATAACCTTTTAGTGAATAGAGCTAAAAGGATAAGTCTTCAAAACCATTTGGTGATATAGCTATATCAAGAGCACCTAAAATACGACTTAGTTGCTCAATATAGGCGATTTTCCCCTTTTTATCGTATCAGTCTTGTAGAAGACTTTAAGTCTTTTATGCTTAAATCAAAAAATTATAATTGGATTATATTGCATAAAGATGCTTTTTCTCATTTTTCCATTTAACACACGATAAGTTACCATTTAGGCACGATGAGAAGCTTGCCCTTTATATCATGATTTCAGAACCGCATGAGAAGAATAAAAGATGATGTGGCTTAATAAGAGAGTTTGTTCATAAGCCGTTTGGGTATCTTAAGGTCAAGGATGCCGATAGGCGCAACTTGTAAAGGGTTGCCTTGAGGCTTAAGGACCCAAGGCTTGTTAGTCCCTTCATTAAAAGCGGGTCTGATGTCATTATTTTGGAGAGCGATTATTAAGAATTTGAGAGGCAGACAGCCTCTCATTTTGATTTGTATGCAAACAAAGTGCACTCTATTTATTCAGGAAGAATAAGAATATACCCAGGAGGTGCTAAACGGAATAAGAGAGCGTCGTAACCCCACGCAGCAGACAGGAAGCAAATAGAAGAAACGCCTTCAAGAATTGTTAAGAATAATGCGTACGATATAGCGGCTTCATCTGCTGCTTCGCGGCGTTCTATAAGATATCCGAAAAAAAATAAAAAGCACCCTATTCCACTCACCGACCCAAAGACTTTTAATGCGGTATGAACCGGCCCACGTATGTTGAGCAAGATAATAAAAATTATGAAAGTAAATACTGTAAAGATCCCTTCGAATACCCCACGCACCATATTGCACAATTTTCGCATCATAATTGCAGAAAAGCTCTGTTCTGCGTATCGATTTTTTCTTTTGATGCTTGTATTCTTAGAAGATATACTGTTATTCTTAGAAGATATACCGTCCACAACTCCCCCCGTTTTAAGCCAAGATGCTATGAAGTTAGTTACTTTCAATTATATCATCAAAAAATACAAGAAAAATTTATCCATTTTAACGAAAAAATAGGTGTTTTATTGAGGTGCAAATCTATTTTCTTTCGCAAGAGTTATTCAATTCGTTCGCCAATAGAAAACTACCCCCATTGAAGAGGAAGCTATCCTGACGCAGAAAAGCTTCATAAGCTGTATTCCAATCCGCTCAGAAATCGCAACTTTCTAATCTACCCGCTTAATCCACCTTTGAAACTGCAATCAAATAAATTCTGCCGATGACAAGTAATGATAACATGAAAAAGAAAAAATATCATAATATCAAACTCTTCAATACAGTATGAGCTTTATGATTTTCACTCAAGAAGTAAGTGCCCACCCATGAACGACACCATACTAAAGTGCTGTGCATTCACAAATTTCCTAGCATTATCTCCCCTTCTCGAAATTGCACCTCTCCCGCAATCTTATCTCTCGATAGCACCCATTAAAGACTTTTAAAAGGTCCAAGGAAAAAACTCTCTGAGAAAGCTTTCAAGCCTAAAATGCCCCCGCCATTCTTATCATGATGAGGGCGCAAAAAATCACGCAGAAACATGAAAAATCTCTCCGCATTTAAAAACAGAGCTTGTCCTTCAAGCGCACGCTTTTTCTTGTTCTTTTGTCCATTGTCCCAAAGCCGCAAGATGGTTCATCCGAGCGCGATGACGAAATGCCTTCTGTGCAACAGCAATATTTTCATCTTTTCCTGCCCATGCTTTTAAGGCAGCTGCTTGCAATGCTCGTCCATAGGAAAAGGTCAATTTCCAAGGCAATACGCCCAAAGAATTCATAGCAGATAAATGCGCCGTTGCTTCCTGATCAGACTGCCCTCCAGAAAGAAAAGCAATTCCTGGAACAGCGGCAGGAACAGTCTGTTTAAGCACTTGGACGGTCTTTTCAGCAACTTCTTCAACAGAAGCCTTGCGAGCATCCTTTCCATCAATCACCATATTGGGCTTTAAAATCATCCCCTCCAAAAGAACACGAGCTTCAAACAATTCTTTAAAGACAGCCTGCAAAACAGTGCGTGTCACCTCAAAGCAGCGTGTAATTGAATGCCCACACGATGGTCCATCCATCAACACTTCCGGCTCAACAATGGGCACAATATTGAACTCCTGACATAAGGCAGCATAGCGCGCAAGAGCTTGTGCATTTTGTCTTATGGCGCCTCTTGTTGGCAAAGTGTGTTCATCAATAGCAATTACCGCACGCCATTTAGCAAAACGTGCTCCCAAAGCATAATAATCTTTTAGCCGCTCACGAAGACCATCCAACCCTTCGGTAATTGTCTCTTGGGGAAAAGCAGCCAAGGGTTTTGCACCGGTATCAACTTTAATCCCTGACAAAGCGCCTGAATCCCGAATAAGATCCGTCAACATTTTCCCAGTTGATGCTTTTTGCCGAATGGTTTCATCAAATAAAATAACCCCAGAGATAGCGTTTTCCATCGCTTCTTTTGTACTAAAAAGCATTTCACGATAAGCACGGCGCTTATCTTCATTGGATTCAACACCAATGCTTTCAAAACGCTTTCCAATGGTCGCCGTACTTTCATCTGCCGCCAAAATACCTTTACCCGCATGCACCAAAGCAAGTGCAATATCTTCAAGCCGTTCATTCATAAAAAATTCCTCTTTATTTTGTCTTAATTTCTAAAAATGCGCAACACTATCAAAACACTCTACACGACCGTATAGTTTTTCTTTAACCTTCCCCTCCAAAGAAGCCCTTTAAGCCTGCATAAGGGAAAGAATACCAGGAAGAACCTTACCTTCCATCCATTCCAAAAAAGCTCCTCCAGCAGTCGAAAGATAAGTAAAATCATTGGCAACACCGGCATGATTAAGGGCAAAAACCGTATCGCCCCCTCCCGCAATTGAAACCAACTTTCCCGTCAAACTACGTTCTGCTGCATGGCGTGCAACGGCAATGGTTCCCTTATCAAAGGGAGGCATCTCAAAAACACCAAGGGGTCCATTCCACACAAGAGTAGCAGCTTCATCTATCGCAGCATTGATATGCGCAATAGAGCGCGTCCCAATATCCAATATCATGCCATCTTGTGGAATATCTTCAATGTCATAAAGACGATGCGGTGCATCTTTTTCAAAACGAAATCCAACGACAGCATCCTGAGGGAGCAAAAGCGTACAGTGACACTCTTGCGCTTTTTTAATGATTTTTTTTATCGTTTCCATCAATGCATGTTCACACAGTGATTTCCCTACATGGATACCTTGCGCTGCTAAAAAACTGTTAGCCATCCCCCCACCAATAATTAAGGAGTCAACTTTTTCCACCAAATGATTGAGCACAAAAAGCTTACTAGAAACCTTTGCTCCTCCCACAAGGGCAACCACAGGACGTGCTGGATTGCCAAGTCCTTTTTCTAATGCCTGCAATTCACCTTGCAAAGAGCGTCCTGCATAAGAAGGCAACAAATGCGTTATTCCCTCCACCGAAGCATGGGCACGATGAGAAACTGAAAAAGCATCATTAACATAGAGATCTCCATTATGAGCCAAAGCTTCTGCAAAAGAACAATCATTCTTTTCTTCACCAGCATAAAAACGAACATTTTCAAGCAGTAAAACACCACCATTTTGTAATGACTCAACTGCAACCTGCACCGCCGAACCGATACAGTCCGGAGCAAAAGCAACCGGCTGATTAATGATCTTTTCCAACACTTGCACAACAGGACGGAGTGAAAACTCTTGCTCTACCTTTCCTTTGGGGCGACCACAATGAGAAAGCAGAATAAGTTTAGCACCACACTTTTGCAGCTCAACGAGTGTCTCTTTATGCCGCTCTAAGCGTGTCGTATCACAGACCTTACCCTGCGCCATTGGCACATTAAAATCCACCCGCACAAGAACACGTTTTCCAGTGACATCAACATCATCAAGTGTACGAAACCTCATCACTGCTTCCTCTTCACTTTCCATTGTTTCAAATAAAAACGCATCCAACAACCCTGCCCACTTTTCTTTCCACTTATCCCCTCTTTGCTTTTACAAGAGATCCACGACAGCCTATCTCTCACCCTTTGTTTGAAAAGCCAAAGCTTTTATCGTCAAATGTACAAAAGCCCACCATTGCTCTTAATCTTCATATTCCATTGTGGCAAACAAATGTATTGGCTCAATTTGATCTCTATTAAAGCTTCCTTTTACTTCTAGGCAAAAGAGTTTACATCTCCTGTTTCCTAACATTTTCTCAAAAGGTATCTCGTTCAGATCTTACTTTTTCAAAGTTTACTCTTTCATTCATCTTTTAAAACCACGTATTGACCCAGTATTAAAACAAAATACATCATCAATGTTTCAATAGCCTCTTCTCTCTAGCGCATGAGAACAACAGCCTCTATCTGTTTTTCTCAAAATTGCACAAAAATGAGACTTTTCCCTATAAAAAGAGGACCCTGAGGTCCTCTTATATTGTCTTAGCAAAAGCCACTGCCGTATCACTCATACGGTTAGAAAAGCCCCATTCATTATCATACCAAACCAGAACGCGACAGAGCTTACCATCAATCACTTTGGTTTGATCATTGTGGAAAATAGCTGAATGAGGATTATGATTAAAATCACAACTCACAAGTTTCTCTTCTGTATAATCCAAAATGCCCTTCAAAGGACCTTGTGCAGCAATAGCAATGGCTGTATTAATTTCTTCGATTGTTGTGGAACGCTTAGCGATAAATGTCAAATCAACCACAGAAACATTAGGGGTTGGAACACGAATCGATACACCATCAAGCAATCCCTTTAATTCTGGCAAGACCAATCCCACAGCTTTTGCCGCTCCTGTTGAGGTAGGAATCATAGAAAGAGCTGCCGCACGTGCACGATAAAGGTCCCGATGCATTGTATCCAACACAGGTTGATCACCCGTATAAGAATGGATTGTTGTCATAAAGCCCTTTTCAATGCCCACTGTGTTGTGTAAAACTTGTGCAACAGGCGCCAAACAATTGGTTGTACAAGAAGCATTTGAAACAACGCGATGCTCGCTGCTTAAAGATTGATGATTAACCCCATAGACGACCGTAAGATCTGCTCCTTCAGAAGGCGCAGAAATAAGAACACGCTTTGCCCCCGCATCTAAATGAGCACTTGCTTTATCACGCGCAGTAAAAATACCCGTACATTCCAAAGCAATATCGATATCCAAATCTTTCCAAGGCAATTGAGCAGGATCACGCTCTGCGCATACCTTTATTAAACCACCTCCCACATCAATAGCATCCCCTATCACCTTAACGATACCAGGAAAACGCCCATGAACTGAATCATAGCGTAATAAATGGGCATTTGTTTCCACCGATCCCAAATCATTAATTGCAACCACTTCAATATCTTGTCGTCCACTTTCCACAAGTGCACGTAAAATATTGCGACCAATACGACCAAACCCATTAATTGCAACACGAACTGTCATTTCACATGTTTCCTCATAAATTTTTTAAGCACAACATTTAAAACACAATAAATGGGTATTTCACCAATCCCAAATCATTAATTCCCACATTGTCAATATCTTGATCACTCACTCACTTATCCACAATAATGCACAAAATATGATGCCCTAAAACCACCCCATTCATGACAACACAAGCTGTCACTTTGTCTTTTCTTCTTTGATCTTTTCCAGCTCTTTTTCAACGGTGGCAACGACATTTTCCCAAGTAATACCAAAATGCGCATAAAGGGCATCAATTGTTCCACTTGCCCCAAAGCCCTCCATACCAATAAACACACCATCACAGCCAATAAAACGGTCCCATCCTTGGGCGACGGCAGCTTCAATGGCAACTTTAATCGGTGCATCTCCAATGAGAGCACGCTGATAGGAGAGAGATTGTTGAGAAAAAAGTTCAAAACAAGGCACAGAAACCACACGCGTTGGGATGCCTTTTTCTTCTAACACCGCATGTGCCTCCACTGCAATTTGCAATTCTGAACCAGAAGCAAACAGCGTCACTTGTGCATCATCGCTAGCTGTTAGGAATTCATAAGCACCAAGCATACAGAGATTTTCTTCTTCATACTCCTGACGCAAAAGCGGTAGATTTTGTCGACTCAAAGCCAAGGTAGAAGGTGTCCCGCGTGCTTTCAAAGCCAATTGCCAACACTCGACTGTCTCCATAGCATCGGCAGGACGGAACACAAAATGATTAGGCATTGCACGCAGGCAAGCCAAATGCTCTACGGGTTGATGGGTCGGACCATCCTCACCAAGACCAATAGAATCATGAGTCATGACATAAATCACCCGCAACCCCATGAGAGAAGACAAACGCATAGCAGGACGCATATAGTCAGAAAAGCATAAAAAGGTTCCCCCATAAGGAATAAAGCCGCCATAAAGGGCAAGACCATTCATCACAGCTCCCATTGCATGTTCGCGAATTCCATAATGCAGATAGCGCCCTGAAAAATCTTCAGCAGAGATACTTTTCATCTGGCTGCTTTTTGTATTATTAGATCCGGTTAAATCAGCCGAACCACCAATAGTTTCAGTAACGACTTCATTAATCACTTCAAGAGCCATTTCCGAAGCTTTACGCGTAGCAACAACAGGGCGCTCTTCAACGAGTTTTTGTTTATAAGTATCAATAGCGCCATCAAATCCGCCCACGAGATCACCCCGCATCAATCTTTCGAACTCCACACGCTCTGAGACAGGAAGATCAGCAAATTTTTCTTCCCATTTTTGGCGTTTTTTAGCAGCATTGAGACTAGCCAAGCGCCAATTATCGAGAATATCGGCTGGAATAACGAAAGGCTCAGCATCCCACCCTAACGCGATACGGGTTTCAGTGATTTCTCGTGCGCCCAAAGGGGCTCCGTGAACTTTATTGGTACCCGCTTTATTGGGTGCTCCAAAACCAATTGTTGTTTTACAAGCGATCAAAGTTGGTTTATCGGAATTTTGTGCCGCCTCAATAGCCCGCGCAATTGCTGCTTGATCATGCCCATTGACTTTATGTGTCTCCCAACCAGATGCCTTAAAACGCGCAATCTGATCTGTACTGTCAGCAAGGGAAATCTCTCCATCGATAGAAATATTATTATCGTCCCACAACACAATAAGCTTATTGAGTTTCAAATGACCAGCAAGGGAAATCGCTTCTTGAGATATCCCTTCCATAAGGCATCCATCGCCCACCAACGCATAAGTGTAATGATTGATGAGATCACCAAAACGGGCATTTTGCAAACGCTCTCCAAGAGCCATCCCCACGGCATTAGCCAACCCTTGTCCAAGAGGACCAGTCGTTGTTTCGATTCCTGCCACATGCCCATATTCTGGATGCCCAGCAAGCTTTGCTCCTAATTGGCGAAAATTTTTGAGATCTTCAAGAGAGAGATCCTCATAACCAGAAAGATACAAGAGAGCATAAAGCAACATAGACCCATGTCCTGCTGATAACACAAAACGATCACGGTTAGGCCAGCGAGGTTTTTTGGGGTCATGAGCAAGGAATCTTGTATAAAGAACCGTAGCAATATCGGCTGCTCCCATTGGCAAGCCCGGATGACCAGAATTTGCTTTTTCAATCGCATCAATAGCAAGAAAACGGATAGCATTGGCCATCTGATTCTGTTGGTGGGTGTTTGTCATGAATAATCGACCATTTCGTTAAATACGTTATTCTGTTGCTTTTTCCGTATTCTCTTAAAATTCTCAAGAAATACTATTTTCTAACCATTAGCGTGAGACTTTTTGCCACCACTTCAATAATATTAATAACATTCCCCTCACGCATCCTGTATATCCATGTCATTTATGCCAATACGCGCAAAAAATCCAGCTTTTAATTTATATCTATCCCCTGCTTTGCTTGCTAAAATATCCTACATACTTAAAAATAAAATGCACACAACACAAGAGTGAAAGTGATTCGTTTTTGCATAACACATTGATAAAGGATACAATTACCCAAAGGATAAAGGCAATGAACCAAGAGACTACAGTTCTACAAGATGCTTTAGAGCACCTAGAAAAGGCACTTAGAACTTTAGAGATCACCATAATAAACCGCAATGCCGTTATTGATAAAAATAACGAATGGGAAGAAGAAATCCAACGAATGAATGCTGACCGCAGCCATCTTGCCCAAGCGCTTGACAAAGCTGAAGCCCAAATTGAACGCTTAGAGTCCGTAAACAAAGAAGTTTCCAAACGTCTTATTAAAGCAATGGAAACAATTCGTGTTGTCATTGATAGATAAAGGTTTGAATGTATGGAAACTGTTTCCGTTACCATTGATGGTAAAGTTTATCGCATGGCTTGTGACAAAGGACAAGAACGTCGTCTTATTGCGCTTGCTGCTCAATTGGATCAATATATCACACATTTAAAGAACAATTTTGGTGAAATTGGCGACCATCGTTTATCGGTTATGGCTGGCATAATGATTATCGATGAAATGGAAGAAATAAAACGAGAAAATAAAAAATTACAAGAAGACTACAATACTCTTTTACGACTCCACAACGAAAGAGACCGCACCATGGGGAAAATTATGCGTGACACCACACAACGCATTGAAAATCTCACCAACCAATTGCTCAAAGATGATCAAAACTGCACAAACATTCAAGAACAAGAACAGGAAGATTTCTAAAAAGTACATCAGCGCGTAATAAACCAGAGGTTTGACTTGTCCGCCACATCTCACAGGATAAAAATTCTTAAACCCACACCAATGTGTAAACAGTCTGGTTTTTTATAGGAAGGATTCCAGCTACTCACGACTTATGGGATTAACTTAAACCTCAACGAGAAAGCCCTACCCTGAATATTTCACCTCCGCACAAACACTTCCTATATCAAGGAAGCTGCCTTATATCACCACATTTCAAATGAGATGTCTTTTAACCGCGCAATAAGATAACAAAACCAACATCATTGTAAAAAAATCATATAAATGACAACAGCAACAAACAAATAAAGCACCCTTCGAAAAAAAGAGCTATATTCATGTTCCCTATGAATGCATGCCAAAAAATTCTTTCCCCTAGATAATATCAAGCAGATTCAATATATATTAAAAAATAACCTTATCTATTATACTGTAAAACACCGCTATTTGATACTATAAGCACCATGGAGTCTTTGCACCTGAGATGTCCATCCGATGAAACCCACCGAAAAGAACCGTATCATTTATAAACCAGCGTGAATTAAGTATTTTCATCCTTTAGAGCAAGAAAAAAGTCAAACCCGAAGAGTATGTTAATCTCATACAACCTCAAACATTATAAACAACAATAATAGCTCTTGAAAATATCCTCTACCGCTATTTTTATCCTTATAACAAATAATCCATATTTCTCTCCCCACCCCTCAAAATCTCCAAGCTTAATAAAAGAAAGAGCAAGTCGGTATCATCATTATAGTCAGCCCTCAATATTACGATAGCCCCCTTGGCTCGTAAAACGATTCATAAGAGGCATTTTTGTACAGTTTTTACCCACATGTCCCACCCGCTTATGACGTACAAGCAAAGAGTTATGATTAACAAAACATAAATAAATTTAAGAGAATCTTACGGAATTCGGGGTTCTAATTCAAGTTTAATAACGATAAATTATCATTATAAATCAACATGTTGCAAATGCTCCGACAAAGCATATTTTAAAAACACATTCACCCATCACTTTTTCTCATAACATACCAGTACGATTTTTTAGGCACATAATTTTAACTTTATTCAATTCTGTTTGCAAAAGTTTAAAATGAGACAAATTTCAAGGCTCTCATTCAAAAAGCAAAAGAATGAACTCTCATTATCAATGAACATCTTTCTCGTATAAACATCAATAAAGCATCCCCAATATGCTTCAATGAAATAAAAGGAGGGGCTCCCATTAAATGCCTTCCGTAAAAGCAGCTTCCTCAGAACTAAAACAAAATCAACAGACAACATCACCGCATCTGCTCCCATCCCCAAACTGGACGACCTAATGCAACACCTTGCTATCTTACGATAGGAGATAAAAGAATAATGGGTCTATGGAGGCATTCACAAGAAGCGCACACCCGTTGTTTTTAAAGCCTGTTCAAAGGCGCATAAAAAAACACCATGCGTAAACGGCTCAAATCCCTTTCGTTCCATCTTGAGAGACAGAAGCAATACGCAAGAGATTTGTCGCACCCGGCGTTCCAAGGGGAACACCAGCTGTCACAAGGAAGCGATCTCCCCCTTTGCAAAAACCTTCCTGAAATGCAATGGCTGCTGCACGATCAACCATATCCTCTAAACTCCGTGCATCTTGCGTGACCACACAATGAAGCCCCCAAACTAAAGCCAAACGCCGTGCTGTTTCCACAATGGGCGATAAAGCAATAATGGGTCTATTAGGGCGTTCACGAGAGGCGCGCACCCCCGTTGTTCCTGAAGCCGTATAGGCAACGATAGCGGATAGTGCAAGTGTTTCAGCAATCTGACGCGCAGCAAGAGAAATCGCATCCGTTCCTGTTGATTCTGGTGCTGGATGTTGTGCCCCAACCTGAGCGGCATAAGTATGATCTTGTTCGATTTGCCGCGCGATTCGATCCATCATAAGCACAGCTTCTTCAGGATAGCGACCAGAAGCAGATTCAGCAGACAACATCACCGCATCTGTTCCTGCATAAACTGCTGTAGCAACATCCGACACTTCTGCGCGTGTCGGAACAGGAGATGTAATCATTGATTCAAGCATCTGTGTTGCCACCACAACAGGCTTTCCTGCTAAACGACAAGCTTTTATGAGCTCCATCTGAAGTGCAGGGACTTTTTCCAAAGGCATTTCCACTCCGAGATCACCCCGTGCAATCATAATACCATCGGATACCTCAATAATTTTCTCTATATGCTCCAAGGCTTGAGGCTTTTCGATTTTAGCCATCAAAGACACCTTGCTTTTCGTCAACTGACGCACCGCTATAATATCTTCTGGACGTTGAATAAAAGACAGAGCAACCCAGTCAACAGGCTGCTGTAAAAGAGCCTGAAGATCCTCCTTATCTTTTGACGTCATCGAATCAAAAGGCAAAATTGTATCGGGAAAACTGACACCTTTTCGATCAGAAATACGGGTTCCAGCAACCACGCAACACTGTACAGAATGACCATCACAAACTTGCGCACGCAATTCCAGTTTTCCATCATCAATCAACAACCGATCCCCTGGTTTAACAGCCGAAAATACATCCTCATGAGGAAAAAAAACACGCTGTGAATCACCAAGAACATCGCGATTATCTAACGTAAAGCTTTGCCCAACACGCAAATCTTCTTTACCCTTAGTAAAACGACCCACACGCAGTTTTGGCCCCTGAAGATCCACTAAAATACCAATGGGTCGCCGAACTGTTTTTTCAACTTCTCGTATAGACTTAACCAAATCACCCATCATATCACGATCAGTATGGCTCATATTAAGACGAAAAACGTCTGCTCCTGCCCTAAAAAGCTTCTCAATCATTTCACTAGAAAAAGAAGAAGGACCAAGAGTCGCAATAATTTTCACTTTACGTGCACGTTTCACGGTGGAGAATTTCCTGAAAGAGAAGGGACAACAGAATTGTTTAACAAGGACTCATCCGTCAACTGGATCATCCAACTGGTTTGATTTCCGGTATCGATTTCTTTAAATTCAGCCTTTTGATATCCTCGAGGGAAACAATCATGAACCCCTTGAATGGTAAATTGGCTATCTTGCACACACATGGTTACAGAGCCTGCCCAGTTCCCTTTTTTTTGTGCCCCTTCCGCATAAAAATAATAAAACCGTGAAGCAAGAGGCCCCTCAATTAAGGTTTTACACTCCGTCACGGGTACCGTCCACCAGCCTTCGCTCACCCACCCTGAAAATGTACGATATCCAAGAGCAACCCCTACAGACTGTTGGGTTGTATTACAAACCCTAAAATCAGCTTTTGCAAAAACAACAAGGGGAAACAAGAGCAAAATGCTCAAGAAAAAAACCTTAAATCCTTTCTGAAACACCCAATATCGTTTTTTTAAAATCACAAAACTTCCTCTATAATGCCAAATTCTCAAAACAAATTACACATTTCTTTTTTTAAAGCTTTTCAAATCTAAAACGTATATTTTTATATTTTTCTTTTTATAGCCCTTTTATCAATGCATATATCTTAAAAATTTTACAAAATATTTAAAGTCAATTTGTAAAAAAGCTGTGTAGCTTGATTTACTTTTTGTTTTCAAGCTTTTTTAACATAAATTCGTCGTCGAAAAACAACTTAAAATATATAACTTGGAGAAAAATACAATGAACGATACAGTAACCGATCAAACACACGCTATATCCGTAAACCAATTACGCTCTTTTATCGAACGTATTGAACGACTAGAAGAAGAGAAAAAAACCATTTCTGATGATATTAAAGACGTTTACACTGAACTTAAAGGCTCTGGTTTTGATAGTAAAGCTGTTCGAAGCATTATACGGCTGCGTAAAAAAGAAGAGCATGAAAGAATGGAAGAAGAAGCAATCATTGAACTTTATAAAAATGCGCTTGGTATGAATTAAAACCATTGATAACATTGGAAATTTTCTTAAGAAAAGAAAATACAAAAAACAAATGGCAAAAAACAAATGAATGTATAAAAATTTCACCCAAACAATAAGCCGTTTGTGTAACTTGTAACGAGACTATCGATCACAGAATACACAATATTGCAACAGCCCTCACATTTAAAAGGATTTATACAGAGAATTTTTATTCTTGTTCTTCAATCATTTTTACCCACATAAACCCTCACTTGTATGCCAACCTATGCCAACCCAGTTTGTGATGTGCAAAAGAGGTGTTTTTATGATTAAACATCAATAAATTTGAAATGAGAAAGTCTTCCGATATTGAGGACTCTCTTCAAATTGAACAAAATGAATTATGATGATAAATCAATTCATTATCTACGAAAAGAAACATATGAAAGCGGTCAGCAGTTGAAATCCGCTAAACGAGAGTCTGAACTGTTTACAAAAGAAGAGGTGGTTAAGGATCTTTATCTTTTAGGATAAGGAAAAGTGCAGCATATTTACACATTTGATAAAAAGACCCTTAACAAAACTTTATTCGAATCTATTAACGGACTCATAAAGATCATTGATTCGAGAGGTTAGAATGTGATCTCTCCATTTTCCAGAAATCATCAAATAGTCTTTGGCATAGCCTTCTTTTTCAAAATGAAGGCGTTTTAATAAACGTTCGCTTTTTATGTTCTCAGGTCTATAATTTGCCATCACTCTATGCAGATGATAAACATGAAAGATATGGCGTATTAGAGCCGATAAACTCTCAAACATAAGACCTTTACCTTGTTGTTTTTCATCAAGAGAAAAACCAAGATGACAGGCTTGAAAAACACCCCGAACCACATTTGTAAAATTCACAACACCAGTAATTGTGTTTTCATTTTTTAATCGTACAGCATATCGGTATGCTTGTCCCTTTGCACTTTCACAAGCAAATGCATTGGCTCGTGTTTCCCAAGCTGTTAGGCTGTGGTAACCATCAGATCTAACAGGTTCAAAAGGACGCAGATGATTCGCATTACGGAGGGAATAAGAAGACAGTTCAGCTGCATCTTCTAAACCGATCAATGTAGAAATTGTTCGCTTTGTTTTAATTGCTATCATTTTCTCCTCCTAGAAATGTTACAATAACACGTTGATTTATCCTAACAAATCATCATTTTTAAACTTAAATCATAACGTCGAATACAGTAAGCTTCCCTCATCACAACACTTCTCACGTTAGAATCAATGAAGATCATTTGCTTTTCCGTCATAAGCAAGGTTGGTGTATTTAGGATATAAGGTAAAGATAAGGGAATGTTTCTTATGAATGCTCTCAAGTTCCAAGGGGGCTGTAGCAACATTGGGGACTGGCAAAGTATGCAATGGAACTGGCGTGCTTCCCTATACGCAATTTTGAAAAAACTCACGGCAAAAATAGTTTTGTTTCTTTGCCTTGTAAGCTCAGAGCATACTTGTTTTGCGCTATCATATCACTGCACCCGCATACAAAACCCAATGACCATCGCCTTGAAAAGCTACATGTTACAGTGCGATCTAAAAAGTCTCTGCCATAACTCGTCAACAGCACTGTTCCCGCTAAATCAGCCACAAACTCTTGTAACAAATCCAAGAAAAGCGATGATGCAATACAAATCTTTTAAAATGTCTTAGACATTACCGTGAACACGCTTCCATTTCTTCGCGTAAAATTTCAAGTTCTAACCATTCTCCTTCTTTTTGTGTGCAAGTATTTTTCTTTTTTTCCAACGTTGTTGATAAACGCTCAAAACGCTCTTTATCACTGCGATAAAGGGCTGGATCAGAGAGCTCTTGTTCAATTTTTTTGATTTCATTTTGCAAAACAGCAATTTCTTCAGGCAATCTTTTCAATGCATAAACCTGCTTATAAGACAATTTACCTCGTGTTTTTTTCTCCCGCACTATCAAGCTATGATCTGTTGATGAATCCTGCTTTGAAAGCTCTCCCACATGAGATTTTAAAGGTTCTTTACGCTGCGATAATTCTGTTCTTTTGCGTTGTAAGCGAAGAGCATGCTGGTTTTGCGCCATCATATCACTATAGCCGCCCGCATACAAAACCCAATGACCATCACCTTGAGGTGCCAACATATGCGTTACAGTACGATCTAAAAAGTCTCTGTCATGGCTGACCAACAATACTGTTCCCGCAAAATCAGCAATAAATTCTTGCAACAAATCCAAAGTTTCCATATCCAAATCATTGGTCGGTTCATCAAGAATCAAAAAGTTTGCAGGACGTGAAAGAAGTCGTGCAAGCATGAGGCGTGCTCTTTCTCCCCCTGAAAATTCTTTAAGGGGAGTGCGAGCTTGTTCCGGTAAAAATAAAAAGTCTTTCATATAAGAAACGACATGCCGCTCCAGCCCATTGATCACAAGAGTATCACCTCTTCCTCCCGTTAAATAATGCGCTAAAGTTTCTTCTTCATTTAAAATACGTTGCTGATCAAGCAATGCCATAGAGAGGTTATAGCCATGCCTCACCGTTCCACCATCCACGGCTTCTTGCCCAATTAATACAGAAAGGAGCGTTGTCTTTCCGATACCATTGGGTCCTACCAACCCGATTCGATCACCACGCTGAATGCGCAAAGAGAAATCTTTCACGATAATGCGATCACCATAGGATTTTGAAATTTTCTTTGCTTCAAGCACCAATTGCCCAGACTCATGACTTTTCGCTGCTGTCAAAAGTGCATTTCCAGGCTGCCCTTTATAGGTTTGATGACGCTGTCTTAAGTTGTTTAATTCGCCTAAACGCCGTACGTTACGCTTACGCCGTGCACTTACGCCATAACGTAACCATTGCTCTTCACGAGCAATTTGGCGCCCCAATTTATGCTGCTCAATGGCTTCTTCTTGCAACGCCTTATCACGCCAACTTTCAAATTCTGAAAAACGCTTTTCCAGTCTTTTGGTTGTGCCACGATCAAGCCATACCGTTGACCGCGTAACATTTTCTAAAAATCGCCGATCATGGGAAATCACCACAATCGCTGAACGCAAAGAAGATAAAACAGCTTCCAGCCATTCAATGGTTGGTAAATCAAGATGATTGGTTGGTTCATCTAAGAACAAAATATCGGGTTTTGCAGCAATGGCCTGTAACAATGAAACACGCCGCTTTTCGCCTCCCGAAAGCGTTTCCAATTTTTCCGCCCCCGAAAACCCTAAATTTGTGCGAAGCGTATTGATCCACTGGACATCAGATATATCGTCCAGCCCCGCTTCCATATAAGTGTTAATATCTTCAAATCCTGAACAATCCGGATTTTGTGAAACATAACGGAGCGTCACTCGCGGGTGGCGAAAAATTTCGCCACCATGAGGCTCTAATATTCCTGCGGCAATTTTTAACAGAGTTGATTTTCCACAACCATTACGGCCGACCAGCGCAATACGCGCCCCTTGCTCAACCGATAAACAAGCTTGATTGAGCAAAGGCGTTTTTCCAAAATTTAAGAAAATGCGGTCAAGCCGCAGAAGCGGCACCGCCATTAACGAACGCGGTGCGGACAAGGTGCTTTATACATCCCCCCTCTTGCATCACGGTAAGCACACAATTGCCGTACAGGAACTCTCTGTCCACAAGGTGCTTGGTAAACATGCCCTCTACGACCGCGATACGTGCACAATTGTGATGCCTGTCTTTGTTGTTTTCTTTGATTTGCAGCTGCACCTGTTACTGTTCCAGCCAAAGCACCAAATGCTGCACCGGTAAGTGCTGCTCCAGGCGTACTTCCAGCAATAGCAGTTCCAGCCAAAGCACCGATTGCTGCTCCTCCTACGCCGTAACGTGCAACGCGTTCATCGTTTGTGGTACAAGCAACTGAACTGAAACCAATGGCTGAAACAACTGCCACTTTAAAAATTGATTTTAACATATCAAAACCTTTCCTTCTCAAGATCAATACATAATATATCGTTTATGTCGGCACTTATAATCACTAGTCCTCCCCCTGCCTTATTCAAAATATATTGGAAGAGCTTTATGGAATAGGCACAGACGCTAACAATATAGCTTTTCCAGAACCTAAATGGCAAGAAAAGGTTCCACAAATACGGTTAGAAAGTGTTAAAGAAGAGCCAAATGACACATTTTTGTCACAAACTGGCCATTTTACCCCTTTAAGAGTTAAACCTTTTAAATCAGAAAAACCGATAATACTAAACAAACATCCCTTAGGCAAATCATACGAACAAGGTTTTGACAAAACCGGCCAACCTTCTTCCAAACCGCTTGTCAACAACACTGAAATACCCCTTTCAGCCATCATCAACGCTTGCGTCATATGAGAAAGGCTATGATCACTTCGCTCCCCTCCCAAAGCACCGCACAAAATAAGCTTTTTAGCGCCATTTTGCAACGCTCTTTCACATGCCAGAGCACTATCTGTCATATCTTTATCAGAGGGAAAAACTTCACGCGGAACATGACTATATTGACGTATTAAGTTCTCATCTGATGAATCAAAGTCCCCTAACCACAACTCAGGCGTCACATTAAGCGCTGCCGCATGACGCATACCACCATCAGCAGCAATTACCCGACTGTTTTGAATTTGATTAAGCAAACGATCAGTGATATGAACATCCCCATTTAATAATATCGTAAATGTTGTCATGCCATACTTTGCCTTTCACAAAATTTTCTTTACAGTGCATCTTTTTATAAGTGAGAGTCATTTTTTATAAACAAAAAGCGTGATATAGCCAAACGAATCCTTATCCTTAATGCCTTTCTTAAAGAAACATACGATATAAAGATACAAATGCAATTTGCCAAATTACTCCGCAGAAATAATGTGCACCATGGTCCAACGCACCCCATTTTTCACCGCAATTTTCTTTTTCGCTCTTGCCTGTATAAAGCAACTTTCATAAGTTTAACGTTTCTCCTTTCAGCTTGTCATACACCCTTTTCTCAAAATGATAGGTTTTCTTCCACTTCTTCTAAAACGATCAAACGTACCAACAACCACAATATCTATGTCACATTAAGCGCTCTGCAACACCCACGTATTTTGCAAATGTATGGTGGCGCTTATCATGATGCAAAACTTGAACACCTTTTAGCAAAGACTGTCCGTAAACTGGCAGTTGCATCACATAGTTCTCATCAAAGCTATTCTGTAACAATTTTAAACTCAGAAACTATCAACGCTTTTGCGCTCCCCAACGGCTCGATCTACATCACTCGTGGTATGCTGGCATTAGCCAATGATTCTTCAGAAGTTGCAGCCATTTTAGCCCATGAGATAGCACATATCAGAGCCAATCATGGCATTTTACGCCTGCAAAAAGAAGCCCAATTAAAGATGACAAATCACATGTCTTCACGTCTTCTTTCTTCTATTGGCAAAAAACTTCATAACCCTATGCAAAACAAGCAACAACTCGCGCAATTTTCCCGCAATCAAGAGCTGGAAGCTGATTCCATTGCGCTCGAAATGCTCCAACAATCAGGATATGATCCTTTTGCTTCACCACGCTTTCTTCAAACAATGGAAGCCTATAGTGCTTTTCGTAATATCTCTGGCTCCCAAAATGCCTCTCTAGATTTTCTAGCCTCTCACCCAACTACCCCTCAACGCATTCGGCTTGCGATAAAAAAAGCGGGTAAAATCAGTAAAGGGAATAGTAAAATATCCGATCACGATTCTTTTCTCAAAAGCATTGATGGCATAATTTTTGGAGGAGGCTTTTATACAGGTTTTGTACGAGGCAACCAATTTATTCACCCACAATTGCGCATAGCTTTTTCTGTTCCAAACAATTTTACAATAGAACATTCAGCACATACTGTTTGGGCCAGTGGACCAGATAAAATTGCGATTCGTTTTGACGCTATTCCACATCCTGCTGAAATATCTGCGAGTGATTATTTGAAAAGTGGCTGGATTATCGGTCTAGACCAATCATCTATCCGCCCCATCACAATTCAAGGGCTCCCCAATCAAGAATTTATGCGTCAAGAATCCCAAAGCCAAAATTTACTTGGAGCAAGGGCCCATGCTACCAATGATCAATGGCAATTTGATGTGGTTGTCATTCCATTCAACAACCACATCTTTCGTTTTTTGACGGCCGCTCCACATAATTCTCGAAATTTTGCAGAGGTTGCCCAAAAAACGCTACAAAGCTTTCATTCTCTTTCATCTTCACAGTTAAAAAAATTGCAGCCCTTAAAAATCCGTGTTGTCCGTGTTAAACAAGGAGAAACCGTTGCAAATCTTGCAGATAAAATGCAATACACACCATATAAAGAAAAACTCTTTCGCATCCTCAACGCCCTCTCACCAACGCAAACTTTACCGGCAGGTACAAAAGTGAAAATTATTACAGAATAAGCCTTTCTTCTCATCTGTTACAGTTTTGATTCTTTTCTGTCTGTATCACGCCCTCCCCCTTAAAGCATATTCGAAAATAAAGAGGAACACTTTAAAATCCAACTTCATCATACCTTTATAGGTCTCCGTTTGATATATATTTCCTCCAACTAACAGCCCCCTATCTTCCTCTGTAGTAGCGCTCCCAAGGAGGCATATTTCTAAACAAATCCGGACATCCCCTAAAACTGACTTTATGATATTCTCATATGCCCCCACTTAATATATTCTCTTTCCCCCCCAAAAAGCCTTTCACTGCTTATATATCGTAAGCATCTTCTGAATGAATCGTAAGGAGAGCAGAACGCAATTTTTGCAAAGCCCTAGCTTCAATTTGACGCACGCGCTCTTTCGAGATTCCTAACTTTTCACCCAAAACTTCGAGAGTCGCACCCTCTTCATTTAAGCGACGAAAGCGAATAATTTCCAACTCCCGTTCGTTGAGAATTTGCAACGCATCGTAAAGCCATTGTGTACGCCGTTGACCATCAATGACTTGCTCAATTAAAGCATCAGGAAGAGGACTATCATCCACCAAAACATCCATCTTAGCAATGGGATTATCACTGTTCTCAGAAACAGAAACACTCAAGGAATTATCAGAACTGGAAAAACGAAAATCCATCGTTTCAACATCGCGCACGGAAACACCGAGTTTTTCAGCGATTGTGCGAAAAATATCCTGTTTTGACAAAGCACTATCATCTTGTATCAGTTTTGCACGCAAACGCCGAAGATTAAAGAAAAGTGCTTTTTGCGAAGAACTCGTTCCCCCTCGAACGATTGACCAATTTCGCAAAATATAATCTTGAATAGAAGCGCGTATCCACCACGTTGCATATGTTGAAAAACGCACTTCCCGATCAGGTTCAAAACGTGCAGCTGCTTCCAATAGTCCCACATACCCTTCTTGTACCAAATCCCCCAATGGCATTTTGAAACGTTTAAAGCGATTAGCAATAGCAATCACTAAACGCATATGAGCCGCTGCAATTTGATGCATGGCGTCATCATCACGTTTGTCTTTCCACCGCAGAGCCAAATCATGCTCTTTTTGTCGTTCAAGATAAGGTGCTTGCATAGCAGAACGCATCATATTACGTCCTAAGCTTTTGTCTGCATCGCTATAATTTTTGCTGCTTTTATAAACAGCATTTGAAAGATTACCCATAATAACCCCTTGCGATTAAAATTATCAAAATTGATTTGGCAACGACATCATTGTTCTTCGCTTAAAAAGAACGCAAAAGTTGTTAACTTCTGTGACCACTACTTTAACGTGTAATTTTATAATCGCAATTGTTTTTTTTACTGTCATGGTAAAACTTCTTGTCATAAGACACAATTTCACCTGCAAAATGCCTTTACAATATGCCTTTTAGCCTATGAAATATTTGAAAAAACTTTCTCTTCACTTTTCATGACAAAACAGCAAAAAAATTAAAGTGATCATGCAAAAGAAATGCCGTTTTTTGATAATCGGTTCCGTTTCCTTTTAAATCGAAGAATTTATTTATGCTTTTAGCTTTACAATACAACTAATAAGTGTAATTTGCAAATATAAAGCATCCAAACTGAATGAAAACTGAATGAAAAAAGAATCATTCAAGTTTTAAAGGCGCAAAGAAACAGCAAAAAATGACAAGAGTGATTGAAGCAAACGCAACAAACGTGTTAAAGAAAGAGCACCATTATGAAATTGTCGCAAAAAGCTTTTGACCAGTGTCACACTGAGAAAGAAAATGATCATGGATAGCAAGATTGTTCAACAGAATGAGATTCTTCAAGATGATATTCTCATTGAAAAACACGGAAGGGGTAAATTTGAAGGTTTTCGTTTTTATGCCAACAAAAACAGTACCGATCAAATAGCTGAGAAGCAAATTTCAACAGAGAATGAGAATTTGATTCTTGCTTTTTCCAAACGCGCGACACGTTTTTGTGCTTGTGCAAATGGAGATTTTACCCTCAGTTCTGATGGAATTGTGCGCTGGATTGGTCAACCCGTAGGACAACTTGTAGCAACAGAAGATTTTTTCAAACCAAAACTGATTGTTTTAGCAGATGAACAACTCACGGAAGAATCCCGCAATAACGTTGTGAAACGATTAGAACGCTTTGTCACCTTTCATTTTGAAACGACTTTAAAACCCCTGTTTGATTTGCGCAATGCTGATAATTTAACAGATTCAACAAACAGTCTTGCTTTACAACTTTTTAACTCTTTAGGGATTTTACCACGCCGCGAAGTCTTAGACATTGTCAAAAACCTTGCGCAAGAATCACGTGCCGTTCTTCGGCGTCTAGGCGTGCGTTTTGGCGCTTTTCATATCTATGTTGCCGGAATGCTTAAACCTGCTCCGGTTCAAGCCATTACTCTCCTGTGGAATCTTCAAAATGCGGGACAAGATCAAACTGGTTTGGGTGAAATTTTTTCAGCATTATCTGCTGGTCGAACCTCTTTGATGGTTGACTCTACCTATAACCGCCAATTTTATCAATTAGCCGGCTACCGAATCTTAGGACAACGTGCTGTACGGATTGATATTTTAGAACGTCTTGCCAATCTCATCCGTCCCGCACTTCATTGGAAACAAGGAAGTGATCCCAAACCAGATGGCGCCTATGATGGAAAAAGTTTTTTTGTTACACCAGCCATGATGTCCATTCTTGGGGCCAATGGAAATGATATGGAAGAAATCCTCAAAGGACTTGGTTATCAATCGTACAGCATAAGCAATACTGTTTTTGAACAAAATCTCCTTGCACACCAAGCCTCTTCCCCTGTCAATGAGACAATGCAAGATGTTCCCGCAGCAGAATGCGTTGGAAGTCAATGGCAAACAATAAGCGATTTAGAAACAACACGAGAAGAAAAAAATATCTCATACCCAAACATTTCATCCTCTGGTATTGAAAAACATCTCCATAAAACCAATCGTTTACCAGAAGCTGAACCTATTGGGAATTTTGCCAAATCCCCTCGCTCTACAGAAGAAGATAAAGTTATTTTATTATGGCATTATAAGCATCAATTTCCCCACCATGCACAAAAAAAACGTGATAAATTAGGAAATAAATGGCAAAATAAATCGAAGAACGCTGTAAAAAAAGCGGAATACAAAAATGAAAATTCCCCTCAAAAAGCACCATCACAAGCAAAACGCTCTCATAAGTTCCACAAATCCCAAGGAAAACATGCAAATCATAAGCCCTTTCAAAAAGAAAAGCGCCTTAATCCTGATTCACCTTTTGCGAAACTAGCTGTACTACGCGATCAACTCACCAATCATAAAAACACGCACACACTTTCCTCTAAAGAGAATTAAAGTAACAAATGGAGTTCGATCTTGACCCACGTAGTAACCGACAACTGCATTCACTGCAAATATACGGATTGCGTTGAAGTCTGCCCAGTTGATTGTTTTTATGAAGGGGAAAATATGCTTGTTATTCACCCCGATGAATGCATCGATTGTGGTGTTTGCGTGCCAGAATGCCCAGCAGAAGCGATTTTACCTGATACAGAACCAGGGTTAGAAAAGTGGTTAGAACTCAATCTTCATTATGCAAACAAATGGCCTAATCTAACCACCCGAAAAGATCCTCTTCCTCAAGCAAAAGAAATGGATGGCGTTCCAAATAAATTAGAAAAGTATTTTTCAGAAAATCCAGGAAGTGGCGAAGAGTAATGATAAAGTGTACACTCTCCTCCTTCAACGATTGAAAGACTTCTCTTGTAAAAATAAAAAATCCTTAAGCGAAATGATTGATTCTTTTAAATTTTGATGTTAATGTTATTTTAACATGATCATCTTTCTAAGTATTTTTCTTTGCTTGTTATAGTAAAGCGGTGTATTTTTTTTTGATTTAAAAGTACTCGGCTTTTATGCTCACTTAATTGGTACAATATACTTGGTTAAAGAAAACTCAACCCTCAGGTTTATAACCTGTTTTCCGATACATTTGTTGATCATAAGGGAGTAAACTAAAATATGGCATCCCAACATGGAACGTCTTCCAAGACCAAAGAATTTGCAACCTCTGAATATATCGTCTACCCTACGCATGGAGTAGGACAAATTATAGCGATTGAAGATCAAGAAGTTGCAGGACATAAATTAAAACTTTTTGTCATTCATTTCGCGAAAGATAAGATGGATGTCAAAGTCCCCATTGCAAAAGCCCTTTCCGTTGGAATGCGTAAATTATCTGCTAGTGATTCTGTCGAACGTGCCTTAAAAGTTTTACGCGGAAAAGCACGCGTTAAACGGACCATGTGGTCACGTCGTGCACAAGAATATGATGCTAAAATCAACTCAGGAGATCTTATTTGTATCGCCGAAGTGGTCCGTGATCTTTTCCGCTCTAATCTACAGCCTGAACAATCTTACTCTGAGCGCCAACTTTATACAGCTGCTCTTGAAAGAATGGCCCGCGAAATTGCGGTTATTAATAGTCTTTCTGAAACAGAAGCTATCAATCTCATAGAGATGCATCTCTCCAACAAGCCGGAACGCGAGTTTAAAACTGAGAGAGAAGAAACAGATGAAAACAGTAAAGCTGTCTACGCTGCATAATACACTCTTTCATCATAATGATGATATTTCGATAAAACCAGCGAAAAGCTGGTTTTATTTTTTAACATCCTCTCTACCCTTAAGGACAAAGTTTCTTAACCAGCGCCAATCTATAAACAATCTAACTTTTCGACAAATTCCTCCTCCTTATTTTCTTTCTTCATAGATAACAAACTGATTAATCATCATAATCTAGCATTATTCATATTAAATTAGAATCTTGAATATGGTAAGATTTCTCATTTCAAATTTCTCTCATGTTGAATTAATCAAATCACTTGCTTGTCAACCACAAGCGGAGCTGATCTGTGGGTAAAAACTGTACAAAAAGAGCGAGACACTGTCTCAAGCACCAAAGGATATACCAACATTGGAATCTGGCAAGATGTGTAAGGGCGGGGCTTTCTTTTTTATTTAAGCGTAAAGATCATAGTGCCGTTTATACACTACACCGAAACTTTACCATTTATCCCCTTCTACAAAACCATTGTAACATTCAAAAACACCGTCATAAAATGGATGCCACAAATATTGAAAAATATTGCTTAAAAAAAATGCGTGACGGTACAACATAAGATATTTTGTCTTGGGCGCTCTATTTTGCATGAGAAGCATTCCCCATTAAAGAACGCGATAAAAAAAGCATGAACTAAAACCATCATCTCCATTCTGTAAAAGGCATTCCAAATACTTTTGAAAGCTGTAAAACTAACTTAAAAAATCACAATAAAAATGAACGTTGGCATTGCCCTTCCAATTTCATATTTTTCCCAAATGAGGTTTCTTATTTCAGAGGAGATATACGCAATATTCTTACTCCAATCGAACACAAAAAATCTAGAATGATTCATAGAACTCTTAAAAGTCTTAATCTCTGTTTCAAACAGACTGCTAAAGATTGGATATTCTCAGCAGGAATTGTCCAGTTATCATCTTCAATCTGATCTTCACGAATATGACGCAAAGGATTAGTACGAACGCCTATCAGGACAAGCAAACGCAAAGCCAGTTATGTTATGTTTTACAGAGTAACTGATAAAAGGCAAAAACATCTCTCCAATCCATTGCTGGTCTATGAGTGGTTTTATGACGTTGTTTGCCTAAGAGCGCGCGTACTTTTGCACTGCTTGTAAATCAACATCCACACCCAATGCAACCGCATGTTTAAGACAAAGATTAAGACGCTTCAGTGCTGTCTGAGCTGTTCCAGCTTTTGCATGCCAAATAGAGGCAAGGGTATTGCGTATCTCTGTTTGCGTAATCTCTGAAACAGGCAGACAGCCTAATTTGGGGAGAATATAAAGGTGTAAGGGTGAAAACCAATCACAAGCCTCACCATCATTTTTTAATTCAGCTTTACGGCTTTCAAAAGCATCCAACACGATATCTTTTAAATAATGGAGATTGCGCATTGCCTCACGCTTTTGTTTCTCACGTTCTTTAATAGGGTCACGCCCTTCACGTAAAACAGCCCGCCACCCAGTTGCCAATTCACGGGCTTGTTTTAAAGAGACATCTCTTAAAGCACCCAAGCCCATTTCACGGCGCCGACCATGAATGGTATAACGATAAAGCCATTGAGCACCACCATCTTTACGTTTGTGAAGAAGCAAGCCGGCACCATCATTATATTTGCTAGCCCCCAATGTTGCGACACCCCTTGGCTCTTAAGACTCTTCATAAGAACCATTTTTAGTTCTTTCTTATACAAATTTTATCCACACACTCATCCCACTTGTGACGTGCAAACGAGTGGTTTGGATTGATTCTAGATAGAGAGATTTGAAATGAGTGAATCTTACGTTATTCGGGGTTCTAATTCAATATGAAAAACAATGAATTATATATATAAATCAATATGTTGTCTAGTGATGAACAGATAACAAAAGAAAATCATAAACTTAGGTAAGCAACACTATAAAATCATTCATAAACCAGCTATGAACTGGAGAATCGTACCGGCTTTGATAAAATACTTTGCTCACCCCCACACATAACATATCTGGTTTTAAGTTTACTTATTTTTACAAGCTGTTCGCAACAAATCCCTTATATTCACAAAAATAAGAAAAATATATAGACAATTCTTAGTTCAAAAACATGAAAATACAGCGTGATATTCATAGAAAAGTCTCATGCACTTTTATCATAAAAAGCACTAAAGATTATTGAATGTGTACACCTTCTGTCTTGTAACGGTTTTCTCTTTTCTGCTCATAAGAAAGCGCGCTGGCATCAGCATACACTTAACCCCAATGTTACAACAATTCTTACATTTGAAAATATTCATTATAAACATTTTTCCTTTTTTATAGAGTTTTCACCCACATGCCAGCCCCACTTGTGACCGAAAAGCAAGTGATTATCATTGATTCAACATAGGGAAAAATTTGAAATGAGAAAATCCTACGATAGACCTTCCATTCAAGGCGCAAAACAACAAATGATCTTTATAAATCAATGTGATGTCGATCTCTATTTTTTTTAAGGAGAATCACATGTCACAATATAAGCCTATAGACAAACCATTGCCTTAAATATTCTCATAAAAAACACCGGAAAACACCGATATGCTTAAATCCTTACATAGATCAACCGCCTTAAACGATGATATTTTACGGTCTAATAGGATTCTCTCTATAGTCAATAAAGATTAAGTGCGATACAAAATGATTCTATTACTAAGCTAACTTATATCAATACCCAAGCTCTTAACGAAGACATCATAAAAGACACTGATACAAGTAGCCCTTTATAGCCTCTCAAAAAAAAACAAGAAAATCATCTCCCACAATAGAATCATTTCTCTACAGCAAAACTTTATCCCACACATGTTCTCAAGAAAAAGTGAAAAATGCATCTTACTCAATGCATTCACTAATGAAACAAAAGAAGCTCACCACTGGAAAAGAAAGAAAACGCTAAAGTTTTAACCTCTAAAACGGAACGCCCACGATACATTCCCTGTTCCACATCGATAGAAGACGATGCAAGAGAACCTCAACATTCATCTTAAAGCGAAAATGCACGCCCCAAGCGTGCATTGATCGATGCAATAAAAGAAGTTCACCTCTGGAAAAGAAAGAAAACGCTCAGTCTTTAACCACTAAAACGGAACGCCCACGATACATTCCCGTTTTCAAATCAATGTGATGAGGACGACGTAATTCACCAGAATTTTTATCTTCGATATAAGTCGGCGCCTTCAGAGCATCAGCCGAACGGCGCATGCCCCTCTTCGCTGGAGAGGTTTTTCGTTTAGGTACAGCCATAAAAAGACACTCCAAATCCATTAAAACAGAAAAAGCAATGTCAAAAATGACAATGCTTCATTTAAAACACCATAAAATTTGAGGATATTATACACTGATAAAAAAGAAGAGGCAATGTCAAAATGATCCTCCTCTTACTAAAAATGACCTTCTTGTTATCAAAAATGGTGTCACAATAATCAAATGAATATCAAAAACATTGCAAAATTTGACAATTTTATACACCAATGAAAGCTTTTTTATAAGACCTTCATTCAATTTTTATTTGGTTTAAAAAGGGATTTGCGCATACAGTAGAGATACAGATAAAAAGAGAAGTTGATTTTTAATAAAAAACGACGCCAATTTATGAAAACAAGAAAAAGCGACAACCTTTCTCTTTAAACTTCATAATTTCATTTTTGTAAAAACAAAGGAAGCAAGAATGCACGAATTTACCACCCTTCTTGCAAAACATGGACATACCGTTGAAAAGCGGCTTGATACCCTGTTAAGTGATCAAATCCAAAATGGTGAAATTTCACGCCCTAAAAATTTAATCAAAGCCATGCGCTATGGTGTGCTGAACGGTGGAAAACGCTTGCGTCCTTTTCTTGTAATTCAAAGTGCTGCACTTTTTGATGTCCCTGTAGAACATTCTCTTGATGTTGCGTGTGCCTTAGAATGTATCCATTGTTATTCGCTCATTCATGATGATCTTCCCGCTATGGATAACGATATACTCCGGCGTGGAAAACCCACCGTCCATATAGCATTTGACGAAGCAACAGCAATTCTAGCAGGCAATGCCCTCTTAACATTTGCCTTTGAAATCATTGCCCATAAAGCTAGTACTTTATCTGCAGATATTAGAATCAAGCTAATCACGTCTCTTGCACAATCGGCAGGACTTGGCGGTATGTTAGGTGGACAAATGCTGGACCTTGAAGCTGAAAAAAGACCGCAAAAAAGTACTGACATTATCACTCTACAACACATGAAAACAGCAGCCCTGATAAGCTTTGCTTGCCAAGCAGGTGCCATCATTGGCAATGCATCTAAAGAATTAACTGAAAAACTTACTGATTTTGGTACCTATCTTGGTTTAGCCTTTCAATTAACCGATGACCTTCTTGATGTCACCGCCAACACGCAAACCCTAGGAAAAACGGCTGGGAAAGATGAAACGGCACAAAAAGCCACTTTTGTTCACCTTTACGGCATTAAAGAAACCCAAAAAAAGCGAGATACACTCATCAGTAAAGCAGAAGCATTCTTACATCCTTTTGGCGCTAAAGCACTCCCCCTCCAACAAGCAGCACACTTTAGTGCAATACGCCAAAATTAAACTTCATCCACCCTGTTGTACATAGTGTACACCGTCATATTTATTGAATGCATAATAGACTTTTTAAAGAAACGTTACCATTAATCTCCATTATAGTCCTTATCATGAAATGGGTGCGACAAATCTTGAGAGAAATTTCATTAAAACAAGCCGCGTGAATTTAAAATATCAGAAAAAAATGAACATAATGGCTATTTTGATTTTTATGCCACCCTCAAAGAACAAAGTCTTTTAATCCAATCTGCTTTGTAAACAGTCTAGTGTCCTACCGAGTAGGTTTCTCTCGCTTTCCACACATGCGATTCACTTAAACTAAAGACGCGATAAGCAAGACTTAAGAATATTCACCATGTACTTCTTAAAATACTTAATGTATCAAACAAGATACCTTCACCACCCCTCAAATGACAGTATGTTACGGCATAACAGGATAAATAAAACCACTAATTTCAATAGAACGAAAGACCAAAGCAGTATTATTACTGATCTCTCTTTTCTTAAGCTGGAAAGATATAACACATTGATTTATAATGATAATTCGCGGTTGTTCAACTTGAATAAGAACCCTGAATACCGTAAGATTCTTTCATTTCAAATCTGTGTATATTGAATCAATAAAAATCACTTGCTTGCACCTCAAAAACAGAGAGAGCCGCGTAGGGCAAAACATCAAAGAAAAGACTAAAAAAATGCCTCTTATGAACCGTCTTAAAAGCCAAGGGCTGTCGCAACATTAGGGGTTAGCAAAGTGAATGATTGTGTCGGCATGCTCCTTCAAAAGCAGAAACATTTTTATTTACAAAAGTGTGTAATAACTTCAATTTAATAATAATCATGATCACTGTACAACTTTAATTCATCACGCCCTTTATCTCGTTTATTCAATTATCACATAAAAAGAGAATTGATAAGATTAAACAGAGAATGATCTTTGCAACAGAAAGATAAAAAAGTCCTTATTATTATATATAATAGCGCAATCTAATTTGTGATAAGTCGTTTTTTCAATCCAAGTGCAAATTTCCTCCTTTAAGTGCAATTTTCTTATTAAGATGAAAAGCATCATTGTAAGTGAACCTATGCCTGTTGCCAACGCTGGAAAATATGGCCACCTTTTGAAGCCATAATAAAAAAACAAGCAACATGGCCAAGAAAATGCCGCAATTATCAAGAGTATTATAGCCATTTAATACCCTTCGAGAGAATTTTTCTCATTATCCATTCAATGTCATTTGTAAATTCTTCTTGGTTTCATCATGTCATATATCGTGTTTAGCTCTATGCAAAAACGCGCTATTTGTTTAACATTTTCATCATCACCGGTCCTCATACTCGACACGAGATCAATCATTTGTGTTTTGAAACTCATGCCATTTTCACTTGAAGAATTAAGAAACTTTTTCGCGTAATCAATCATGGGGTCGGTAGAATTCATAGACATATTATAGGCCCAAATAAAATCGCTTTCTCTCCAGTTATAGTCATTACGCAAACTGCTTATGACATTGAGTAACATATCTGCTGATATCCATTCATTATAATCACCACGCAATAAATTAACAAAACGTCCACATAAAACAATCAGTATGTGACGATGCCGTATAATGTCAAACTTTGGTACGATATTCTGATAGCCATGGCTGTATACAAATTTTTTTGCTTGTTCATGCTTTTGAAAATGTTCAAAAGCGCCGTAATTTTCACTGATATATTTTTCGTAAAGTCTATCGTACTGTTCTAGACTATCCACGCGCGTACATCCCACCAATACAAATACAGAAAAAAGAGTTATAAATGTTACAACACACGTTATGGATAACGATTTCATCGCTTTACCTTTATAATAACCATAATTTGTACGGCTTAACAGATTCCTATCAAATATATCAATATGTGCTGGTTTCTTGTGGCTTATTTGTAGCAAATTGTACTCAACAATATTTCTGTACTTGGTTTTATTCCCTCTCAAAGAGGGGGATGTCATTCAAAGTTTCCATAGATAAGTTTATTATCTGGATCAGAAATTTTCTAACATCAGAAAATACAGAGCTAACGCCACAATCAAAGAGAAAATACTCAAAAATGAGAATGTACAACGTAAAAAATTATCTCAACAAGATAATTGATATTTTAAAGAAAACAGCAATAAAACGCGTTAAATATATCAACAATAAAATCAGTCATGAGGAAAGCCTATTTGAACAGGCTATAAATTGTCCGACTGCTTAAATTAGCTCTAATGAGATAAAGTGTTACCAGTAAGGAACCAATGAAAATGAGAAAACTGCTCCATCACCATTCCTTAATAAGTATATAATCCGGCACAATCATGTTCTTTATCAGCGTCCAATCTTGTCAGCAACCCTTTGTGTAATATTCATGAGCAGCATTTTTATTTCTTTTGTAATGATTGTTATGCCATTTTAATGATTATTATGCCAAGCCCACTTATAACGTACAAGCAGATGACTTTGATTGCTTCAACATACATAGATTTTAAATAAGAATAACTGACACTATTCAGCTTTCTCATTCAACATGCAAAAACAACGATGCGCCTTAATAAATCAAAGCCTTGCCCCACTATGAAACCCTATAAAACACGTATCGTAATAAGTTAATATTTTCACTGAACTTTTTTGAGAGTTCCTTCTAAAAAAAGTACTGCCAACAAGTAAATCAATAAATAAATAGCAAAAATATAAACGAGTGAGAAAAAGCCAAATATATTGACCATATACGCACTCATGTAAAAAAATACCAATAAGCTAAATCTCCCAACGGTTGACAAGAAAGATTCATATGTAGCCCTGAAATGATCACTAATACTATCATGCAAAACAACTTCTACACGAAGATATGTATACTTAATGAGATAAAAAATCATACAGACTAAAATGACAGCCATTTCTTTTCTTGGTTCAAAGAAAGCAACGGTAAAAATCAGTGAAGCCGAAAGAAACAACAGTAAAATAAAATTCACTCTTTCACTTAGTTTTGTAAAGAGAAAACTAGCCAAAAGCTGAGAAAACAATATAAGTGAAAATGTCACACCAAGATCAAAATAAGTGACATTAATATTATGATCTTTAAATATCCACTGCCAATACTGCGAGAATATATTGAAAAAGATCAATGAAAAATAAAAGCATAAAGAGATATAAGGAACTTTAATAAAAATAGACAACATCTCCTTAGCTTCACAAATGAGAGAATTCGCTTTATTTGGTTTTTTCTCCCCCTTCAAGTCATCAAGAAAAAACAAACCAAATAGTGTCGTCATAAACATTAAAAACGCCGCGATATACCATATATATTGGCTAGAATAATCAGCAAAATATGCGCCGATTAAACTGAATATAAACATGCCGATGTAATTATATTGAGAACTCGATCCCAGCACCTTTTTAGTGGATGTCAATTTTGCTTTTGCATATTGAACAAGTAAAGCATTATAGGCTCCAGCAATTAATGTCAGCGATAAGGCATTAAAAGTTTCTGCCAAAAGAAAACCATAAAAGCTTGTAGAAAATCCCATGAGAAAGAGCCATGTGGCAGCAAAAGCCGCTGCCAAAACGATCGATATTTTATAACTTTTTCGATCGGAAAAATATCCCAAAGGAATATCGGTAACCATCATAATAAAAGCCTGAAATGACTTAATGATCCCAATATCAATAAGCGTTAAGCCTTTTTCAAGCATATAAAAGACAATAAAGGCGCCGGTTAAAATCCTTATACCGTTAAATAAAAAGCCAAACGCTAATATACTTGTCATGCACTCCCCCAATAACGCCAAAAAAGGCACCCGTATACATCATTTTATATCAATATAAAAGCTTACATTTTACGACAAATAGGACTATAATCGCTATAAGGATTTCCAATCCTATCAATTTGATACCCCAAAAAATGCTGGGAAAATGCCTGAAAAATCAATAAACAATGTTCTTTCTATAATTTGATATTTGAAGAATCCGTTAAATATTTTACTGTCTCAAGAGCAGCCAAAAAACCAGCAACAACATTTACGGATCTATTAAAGTATTCATATCGTTTTGCTTAATAGTCTTAACACACTCAAACTCATTAATATCTTTCATAAGCTTCTGATTCTAAAACAGGCATATCATCTGGTTTTACCTAAAATAATAAGCAACCAACAACAGTATTGACCATAGCTAAAGCAGCAGCATACAACAGCGCCATCTTCACATTGAAGACAGCTTGTTAAAAAAACGACACACCATTTTTACTTCAACCTTATGCGATTTTTACCTCAACCTTGCCCAAAGCGTGTATGAATATAATCACTCAAAAGTGCTTCAAATTCTTCAGCAATGTGATCACCCCGCAAAGTTTTTACCTTTTGTCCCTCAATAAAAACAGGTGCCGCAGGACTTTCCCCCACTCCAGGCAAAGATATTCCAATATCCGCATGCTTTGATTCCCCCGGTCCATTGACGATACATCCCATCACAGCAACCTTCAAACTTTCAACGCCAGGGTATTTTTTACGCCAAACAGGCATATTTTTGTATAAATCTGCTTCAATTTTTTGCGCCAATTGTTGAAAGACCGTTGAGGTTGTGCGCCCACAACCAGGACAAGCCGCAACAACAGGCAAAAATTGCCGAAACCCCATCACTTGCAAAAGTTCTTGCCCCACCTTTACTTCTCGTGTCCGATCACCACCAGGTTTTGGTGTTAAGGAAATTCGTATCGTATCGCCAATCCCTTGCTGTAATAAAATACCCAAAGCCACCGAAGAAGCAACAATGCCCTTTGTTCCCATCCCAGCTTCCGTTAATCCCAAATGAAGAGCATAATCACAACGCGCCGCCAAGGTGGTATAAACAGCAATAAGATCTTGGACATCACTCACTTTAGCAGAAAGAATAATTTTATCACGCCCCAACCCTAACTCTTCTGCTAAAGTAGCCGAAAGCAAAGCCGACTGCACAACAGTTTCCCGCATCACTTCAGCAACCGATAAAGGATTTTCTTGCTGTGCATTTTCATTCATAAGCCGTGTTAACAACGCATTATCAAGAGAGCCCCAATTCACGCCAATGCGAATAGGTTTATGATACCGACAAGCAATCTCAATAATTTCTGCAAATTGACGATCTTTTTTTGCGCCAAAACCAACATTTCCAGGATTGATGCGATATTTTGCAAGCGCTTCAGCACACGCAGGATGCTCAGATAAAAGCTTATGACCAATATAATGAAAATCCCCAACCAATGGTACAAAAAATCCTAACCTCTCCAATCGCTCCCGTATTTTTGGTACAGCCGCCGCCGCTTCATCGCGATCAACAGTAATTCGAACCAATTGTGAGCCAGCTTGCCAAAGAGCAGCTACTTGAGAAACAGTTGCATCAACATCAGCGGTATCTGTATTGGTCATCGACTGTACAACTATCGGGCTCTGCCCCCCAATGATCACATCACCAACAGCAACACCAACAGATCGACGACGCTCAAGTGGTTTAGATAAAAAATAGGTCGTACTCATCAAGTCCTCAAATTTTTAAAACCTGCGCTATCAATCATTATTTACATTGATTTCCTCCGCGCTTCAAAGGACGAAAATTACACCGCCCACCAATCTTAACAGATTGCTCTCAAAAGGTTCGACCTACTAACACTGATGCAATACAACTCATAGGTGTATTCATTCTATAGACGTACCGGATAAGTTCTACTACTTCTGTTCAAGTTTATACTTCTACACTTGGTTGCTTCAAAAAGAAACTGAAACAAAACAGAGACAATACTGTATTTTTAAGTTGCATGCCGATACCTGACATCAATGTCATCACAAAACAGTGTTTTACAACACAACAAATAACACCCATCAAAGCGCCATTTTTAAAAATGCATGAAAGACATCGCCAAATTAATCCAATATATTGATTTATAATAATCTATTTTTTACAAATTTGAATGGAAAACCCAAATATCATAAGATTTCCTCATTTTAAATCTTCTTAATTGAATCAATCAATACCACTCCCTACAGCCACAAGAGAATAGGTAGATAAAAACTCCTTATAAACTATTTCAAGTGCCAAAAGCTATCCCAACACTTTAAACAAACAAAAAAATGAAGACATCGCCCACCATTTTTATGAATGAATCTTACACCATTTTGTAAAAATTTTTACCTTACATCCTTAACAAACACCATCACGAAATGAACTCGAGTACATTAAGAAATGCCTCATTAAACCCAAACTCTTAACTCTCATCTCACCCACGCACGGCATTATCAATGCAACCTTTCAATTTTCAAGCCGTTATAGCAAAACCCCAAACACAATTCCAACTGTCACACAACAATTTAACACATGAAGGAGTCAATAAATGTGTCTATTTTCACCCCATAGAAAAAATGCTAAAATTAAAAAACGTATAGCACAATTAAAAAGAGAGCTGGTCCCCGTAAATCATTGGAGTTTTCAAAATGATAGCTTTGAAAACATTTCTGAGCTGTTTAACACATGGAAACAAAAAGGCCGTCACGCACTTTATCACCTCAACGAACATGCTACAGAATTAAAGAAAAAAGCGAAAGAAAATCCTAAAAAAACCCTCGCATTAGCAGCAGGAGTCGTTTTAGTAAGCTTCTTGCTGATCCGTAAAAATTAATAACACAACCAATAACCTTCCCTTTTAATGCCCGACTCAAAGCGGGCATTTTTTATGGTTTACAAAATATAAACTTTACGTCTTCCTCCTAACTTTATGCCCTCTCCCAACAGGATAAGTTTCCCACCCATCCGAGCAGTCTATAATCCAGTTTTTTATCTGGCATCCCCTACCCCCATCTTCCAAACATGCGGTGACACCACACCTCAAAGGACAGTGTTGTGCAAAACCACAGGCAAAGCTTCCAATACTCCATCCCCCTACTGAGTTAGTTCAAAAGAAATGGAAGTGAGTAAAGATGCATGCGCTTTAATATTCTAAGGAACATTATTTTACATCATGACATAAAAGTATAAGAAGCCTAAGAGCTTTAAAACATGTAGTATAGCAAACCAAACGAAATCTTCCAACGTAAACAACCACTTGCTATAAGTAAATGACGCAAAAATTAAACTGAAAAAACCCAAAATTTCATCCTCCAGAATCGACTCGCTGCGAAGTATCTACATAGGTAACCACGGACATGCCAGGAATGAGTTTTTCAATCCCTTCCTGCCCAGGATCTAAAGCAATCCGTACTGAAATACGTTGCGCAATTTTGATAAAATTACCAATTGTCGTATCCGTTTTTAACAATGAAAATTCTGAGCCTGTAGCAGGTGCAAAACGAACCACACGCCCTGTTAACTTTTTGTTGTTCAATGCATCAACAGAAAAAACAACCGGTTGTCCCACACGCATCTGAGAAAGTTGCGTTTCCTTATAATTAGCAATAATCCAAATATCATCAGAAATAACAGAGACCAATTGTGTCCCTGGCATAACATATTGCCCTACCCTAGCGCCAACCAATCCAACATAGCCTGTTCTAGGAGATAAAATCTTTGTATGATCGAGATTAAGTTTTGCCAACTCAACACTCACCTTCGCTCCCGAAACTTCTGACTGTAAACTTTGCCGTTCAAGATTTAATTGTTTTTGCAATTGTCGTTTTGTTTCTAGGGCTGCCAAGAGTTGTGAAAGAGGGCGAGAAACAGAAACTGCCGCATCACCAAAGCCTAACTTTTTACTATCAGAAACAACATTAGAGAATGCTCGTGAACGCGCTAATTCCGCTTCTGCAGCATTAACTTCTCCCTGTAAAATCTGAGCTTGCAATTCAATACTTGCCAGTTTTGCATTTTTTGAATCGAGAACAGCCTGTGCCCGTGCAAGCTGCTGACGAAAAAGAGAATCATCAAGCTCAAAGAGCAGCATTCCTTTTTCAACACGTTGATAATCTTGCACATAAATCCGTGCAATCACCCCAGAGATCTGTGAACTCACCAGAGTAACATTACCCTTAATGGAAGCATTATCCGTTATTTGAATGTTATTTACAAAAGGAGGAAGTCTCCAAGCCCACAAAATTAGCAAAACACCCGTAATGCCCGATAGGAATGCAACAATCGTAGCTTTTGACCGTAATGCTTTTATCATTTTTTGCACCCCTCTTCTATAACATCACTCTACTTTTCTAACGCACGCAAAGAGCATGACTTAACAACCATTGTAACAAGAAAAACAACGAATACAGCCATTGAAATATAAAAATAAAGCCGAAAAACGTCATCATAAGCAAAAATATTTGCTGTTAACTTAAATTTCTCTATCAACAGAGAAGTCGCCTGCTCACTTCCAAAGCCATGGGGAACAGAAGCACCATAAGAAGGCGAAAATAAAGTATTTATCTCACCAGAAATAAGCGGATCCGTCACAACAATATTTTGTGTTAAAGACTCAAAGTTCTTATGAGCAAAATAAAACTGTAGAGTGCCAAAAAAAGCCGATCCCATCAATCCCCCTGTCACTTGCGTTAGCAAAAAAACAGCAATAAAACTCAAAACATAACGCGGCCCTCGCTCACCAGCAATCACAAACCCTTTGAAAAGAGCAGGAGGCAAAAAAAGTGCATAACTAAAACTCACCAATCCTTGGCTCAACATCATATCTTTCGGACGCGTTAAATGATTGACACGACTATCTAAATAAGCGCCAAGTGCCAAACAACCCAAAGATAACAAATAAAAATAATCTTCACGCCCCGCCCGTAAAAAAAAGACACAAACAGCCCCCCCTAACAGAATCCCTAATGTCACCGCAAGATACATGGGCGCCATTTCACGATTGAGCAAACCAAAAAGATTAAAAAAACCGACGGGCAAATTGGATCGCTCCAACAAAAAAACATGAAAAATCAATAAAATAAAAACAGATTGTATCATTTCTTTACTGAAAATCCAACGGAGATCAATCAACGGTTTTTCTCTATTAAGCTCAATAATAATAGCAACAGCCAAAGAGAAAATAGCAAGTGCGAGCCCCCAACCAATCCATGGCGCTTCATACCACCAATACAATATACCAACAGACATGATCACAGCATTTAATCCAAGACCAAGAGCAATCAAACCATAGCTTATCCAATCTAATTTTTGAATAACCTTACTACGCACAACAGGAGTAAGAGGTAAAGTATAGATACAGACCAAGCTGATAAGAACCAACCCCATTTCCAGAGCGGAAAGGCTGGAAAAACCACCATTTTCCAGCAAATCAGGAGAAATCAAACGTGATAAAGGTGCTGCTAAAGCTGCATTCATATAATTCAAACTCAGAGCAACAGTAAACTTCTTTGCTGGAGCAAAAGCCTCCATCATATAAAGCAGCGCAAGCGAAGCCAAAGGCGCAGCAGCAATCCCAGCAAAAAAGCGAATAATTAGCGCAGAACGCAAATCCGTAACAAAGAGCTGCAACACACAAACCAAAACAAAGCCAAGGATTGACAGTTCAGCAAAAGCGCGCAGCCCAAATTGATAGCGGATTTTGATCAACATAATCGCTACACTCACATTTGGCGCCATATAAGCCGCTACCAGCCATGTCGTCTCGGCCAAAGTTGCATGAAAATCACCCGTAAGATGGACAATGTTAGACTGAACAATATTAGCCCCTAAACCATAAGCCCATTGCAAAATAAGAGAAGCAAAAATATAAACAAAGCACTTTGGCAAAGGTCCCGCAAAGACACGACCAGGATGAGGAAAAGGTTTTGCACTCCTTTTAGCAGACACAACCGTACTCTTTTTTCCGCTCATGTCATCTTTTCCTGTATACTCTGCTACGCTTCTATCAACACAGCACCATCAGCTGACAACTGCTGGAAAAAAGCCTCTATTTTATGATTGTCCTCATCACTTGTCCCTCCTTCTAACGTCGCTTGAATCTGCAAAATCTGCTGTTCTAATACATCAAAAGAAAGATTCTCTACAGCCACAACGTGCTCTACCAATAAAGAGCAACCTGAAAAGGTAATATTTGCAACGCCCCCGCATACAACAAATAATTTTTCACCCAAAGAGGTGCGAACACGAACACTGCCCAACACAATACTTGCCACCAATGGCGCATGATGCGCCATAACTGTCAAATAACCTGAGGCTGAAGGAAGAACAACAGACACTACCTGCTCTGAAAACACAATTTTTTCAGGCGATACAAGCTCAAATAAAAAATGCTCTTCTCTATTGTTTTCCACAAAAGTCTCCACAATACCCGATATAAGGACTCTCCGTTTTCTCCAACGACTCGTCCTTTTTAACGAAAAATACCCATGACAGTTTTCTCTTGAATAAGAAACTTCTTACTAAGAAGCCTCTGCCATGAGACGCTTTCCTTTTTCAAGTGCTTCATCAATCGAACCAACCATATAAAAAGCAGCTTCTGGCAAATCATCGTAATCGCCAGCACAAAGCCCCTTAAAGCCTTTGATTGTCTCTTCCAAAGGAACGAGTTTCCCCGGCGAACCAGTAAAGGCTTCCGCAACATGGAAAGGTTGCGAAAGGAAACGTTCAATTTTACGCGCCCGCCCCACCAGCAATTTGTCATCTTCAGAAAGTTCATCCATTCCAAGAATAGCAATAATATCCTGAAGCGCTCTATAACGTTGTAAAATGGTTTGCACTTGACAAGCAACAGTGTAATGCTCTTCCCCCACAATCAATGGATCCAACATACGCGAGAAAGAATCAAGCGGATCAACCGCTGGATAAATCCCCTTTTCCGCAATAGAGCGCGAAAGAACAGTTGTTGCATCCAAATGAGCAAAAGACGCTGCCGGCGCCGGATCCGTCAAGTCATCTGCCGGAACATAAATTGCCTGAACGGAAGTAATAGAGCCTGTTTTTGTACTGGTAATACGTTCTTGCAACGCCCCCATATCCGTTGCCAAGGTAGGCTGATACCCAACAGCAGAAGGAATACGCCCTAAAAGAGCAGATACCTCAGCTCCTGCTTGCGTGAAACGGAAAATATTATCCACAAAGAAGAGAACATCTTGTCCTTCATCACGGAAACTTTCCGCAATTGTCAATCCTGAAAGAGCCACACGCGCACGCGCTCCTGGTGGTTCATTCATTTGCCCGTAAACAAGGGCACACTTTGACCCTTCCGTTGAACCATTATTCTCTTTTGGATTCACATTCACGCGGCTTTCGATCATTTCATAATAAAGATCATTTCCTTCACGTGTACGTTCTCCCACACCAGCAAATACAGAATAGCCACCATGTGCCTTTGCAATATTGTTTATAAGCTCCATAATGAGAACGGTTTTTCCAACACCAGCACCACCAAACAAGCCAATTTTACCCCCTTTAGAATAAGGGGCTAACAAATCCACGACTTTAATACCGGTTACGAGAATTTCCGAAACAGTCGATTGCTCAACATATTCAGGTGCCTCTTGGTGAATAGAACGTGTTTTGGTTGAAGCGATTGGTCCCACATTATCCACCGGTTCCCCAATCACATTCATAATACGTCCCAACGTTGCTTCTCCTACAGGAACGCTAATTTGTGTGCCTGTATCCACAACCTTTTGGCCCCGCATCAAACCATCAGTCGTATCCATAGCAATCGTACGCACGGTATTTTCACCCAAATGCTGCGCAACTTCTAATACCAAGCGATTGCCTAAATTCTCTGTTTCCAAAGCGTTGAGAATATTTGGCAATTCACCTTCAAATTGCACATCAACGACAGCACCAATAATCTGCTTGATTTCACCAACAGCGCCTTTTGCATGCTCTTCTTTTTTTGCGGATGTATCTTTTTTTACAGGTGTATCTTTAGCTGCATCACGCGCAGGTACAGAGGAAGCCTTTACATCCACTTGAGATTTCGAAGCGGCTTTTTTCACGCCGGAACGAGCAGCTGGTTTCTTTTTTTCACCTTTTTCTGTTCCTTTGCTTGAGGTTACTGCTTTTACCATCAATCCTTACCTTCTCCATTTAAAGCGCTTCAGCGCCCGCAATAATTTCGATCAATTCTGTCGTAATCTGTGCTTGACGTTGACGATTATAAGCCACCGTCAATTTACTAATCATTTCACCCGCATTGCGCGATGCATTATCCATAGCTGTCATCTTGGCGCCCATTTCACCAGCAACATTTTCTAGCAAAGCCCGAAAGATTTGCACCGAAAGATTACGTGGTACAAGAGCCTCTAAAAGAGACGCAGCATCAGGTTCATATTCATAAACAATCGATTGTGAACCTTTGTTATGATCGGTTTGCTCCACAATATCTATTGCCCCAACAGCTGCTTTTGGAGCAACCATTGGAATCAAATCCAAAGCTGTTGGACGCTGATTAATTACGGAAACAAATTCAGAATAAAACAGCGTACAAACATCAAAAGCACCTTCATTGAATAAATCAACAATCCGTTGACTAATCATCACTGCCTCTGCAAAACCAATTCGCTTTACAGCATGCAAATCGATATGATCAATTATCAAGCCTTTGTAATCACGCGATAAAATATCCGCGCCTTTTTTACCCACAGTGATAATTTTTACTATTTTATCAGCTGCCAACAATGCCTTAATCTGTTCACGTGCACGACGAGCAATTTGCACGTTAAAAGCACCACACAAACCGCGCTCAGCAGTACACACCACCAAAAGATGCACATCATCGCGCCCCGTACCACGCATAAGAGTAGGCGCATCAACACCATCTACATCAGCAGCAACACTGGTCAAAATATCAGCCATTCTCTTCGCATAAGGGCGTGCAGACTGCGCTGCCTCTTGAGCACGATGCAACCTTGCCGCTGCAACCATTTGCATAGCTTTGGTAATCTTTTGTGTTGCTTTAACCGAAGCGATACGGTCTCTAAGATCTTTTAGTGAAGCCATTCAAGCATTCCATCAATTCATCACGAGAAATTTTTCGCATAAGTATTAAGAACAGTTATCAACTTATCTTTCAGCTCATCTGTTATTTGCTTTTGCTCAGCAATTGCCTTTAAGAGATCTTGATAATCACTACGCAAAAGCACCAAAAGTCCCTGCTCAAACCGCGCAACATCAGAAACCGCCAAAGCATCAAGATAGCCATTCACACCCGCGAAAATAACCACCACCTGTTCTTCTGTTTTGAGTGGAGAAAATTGCGGCTGCTTCAACAGCTCTGTCAAGCGCGCACCCCGATTTAACAGACGCTGGGTTGACGCATCCAAATCAGAGCCAAACTGCGCAAAAGCTGCCATTTCACGATATTGCGCCAATTCACCTTTAATCGAGCCAGCAACTTGCTTCATCGCTTTAATTTGTGCGGCAGAACCAACACGCGACACAGAAAGACCAACATTTACAGCAGGACGAATTCCTTGATAAAATAAATTAGTCTCTAGAAAAATTTGCCCATCAGTAATCGAAATCACATTTGTAGGAATATAGGCAGAAACATCATTTGCTTGCGTTTCAATAACCGGCAAAGCTGTCAATGACCCAGATCCATTTTCCGCATTCAACTTCGCAGCCCGCTCTAAAAGACGCGAATGAAGATAGAAAACATCTCCCGGATAAGCTTCACGACCTGGAGGACGACGCAATAAAAGAGACATTTGACGATACGCCACCGCCTGTTTTGACAAGTCATCATAACCAATCAAAGCATGTTGCCCATTATCACGGAAATACTCACCCATAGCACACCCAGCAAGAGGTGCAATAAATTGCAGTGGTGCTGGATCAGAAGCGGTCGCTGCAACAATAATAGAATATTCCAGCGCTCCACGTTCTTCTAAAACTTTAACGAATTGTGCCACCGTCGAACGTTTTTGACCGATAGCCACATAAATACAATAAACTTTGTCTTGCTCTCGTCCAGCCCCTTTTTCATGAAAAGGTTTTTGATTTAAAAATGTATCGAGCAAAATTGCTGTTTTTCCTGTTTGGCGATCACCAATCACCAATTCACGCTGCCCCCGTCCAATAGGAATAAGTGCGTCAATCGCTTTCAATCCGGTCGACATCGGTTCATGCACTGACTGACGCGGAATAATCCCTGGCGCCTTAACATCAACACGACGACGCTCCGTTGCTTTAATGGGACCCTTCCCATCTATAGGGTTTCCCAACGCATCAACCACACGTCCCAGCAAAGCGGGGCCCACAGGAACATCGACGATAGCGCCTAACCGCTTTACACAATCACCTTCACGAATATCACGATCTGAGCCAAAAATGACCACACCAACATTATCAACTTCCAAATTGAGTGCCATACCACGCACACCGTTTGGAAAGGCGACCATTTCCCCTGCTTGGACATTATCCAAACCATAAACGCGAGCAATACCATCCCCTACAGAGAGAACCCAACCAATTTCTGAAACCTCAGCCTTTTGGTCAAAGTTTTTGATTTGCTCTTTTAGAATTTTTGAAATTTCAGATGGTCTAATATCCATCAGCTGACCTCTTTTTTCAATGCAAGCTTAAGTGAAGACAATTTTGTGAGAAGAGACGTATCAATTTGAGACGACCCCACACGAACGATTAATCCACCAAGAATTGTTGGATCCACAATGATGTACAGCAAGACTTTTCCTCCAACAACACCTTCCAAAGCCTCACACAACTCTTGTCTTTGTTGAGAACTTAAGGGGCGCGCAGAAACAATTTGCGCAGTAACCTGCCTACGAGCGCGTGCAACACAATGCTGGAAAGCACGTAAAATACCAAATACGGCACTAAGCCTACGGTTTGTTGCAATAACGCGTAAAAAATTACCAATGACCTGCCCTGCGTTTTTATCAGCAAATTTGATGTTTGCACAAACAGATTGCATCACCTTAATTTGCTCTTTAACTGAAAAGAATGGACTAAGCACAAAGCGTTTTAAATCCTTATGCTCCAAAACGAGCAAAAGATCATCTACTGCCTTTTCAACCTTTTCAACGTTTCCAGCTTCTTGAACGCAATCAAAAAGCGCTTGCGCATAGCGTTGATCTACCAACGGCAGCGGTATGAGAGAAAATGAATCCGACACGAAATACCGCCTCTTTCCCTTGAGCGACTCTCTGATAGTTATCAGATGAAATGAAACAGACATTCTCAATCTTAAGAATCTTTTTCTTAAAACCTAGAACAAAAATCACTTGGTTTCTAGCATAGACATAGCCGACTCGCAACACCACAAATCGCTGCTTTTTAAAAATTTTAATAAAATATTCAAAATATTTTTGAAAAGCATTTTTTTTAGATATACAGGATGGCATCACAGTTTTTTTATGCCTCTTTTTGACATACTCTGAGCGATTTTTTCACTCTCTTTGATTTTTCTTCAAATGCCCTTGCCACCATAATAAAACACTTCTTCTCTAAAAAACACTCCCTTTATCACCACAAGACCTTTAATGAGATGCAGCTGCGATTGAAAAAGTCTATTATTTCAAACTGATAAGAAAGAAAAAAACAATGAATATCCTCCTAAAAATTAAAGAAAACATTGATCTTTTTTCTTCAAATACCCACTCCTTTTAAAAAATTTCACCAAGTAATATTTTCTTGTAAGCACACTCTTTAAATATACAAAACATTGATTTATAATGATAATATATCATTTTTCATACCGGATAAGCTTCAAATATCGACAAATTCTCTCTTTTCAAATTTTTTTATCAAAATCACGCCCTTCATTAAGCCCGCGTAGCTTCACTTTATATGGCACTATATTGCACTGATTTTAGAAGAAGCATAGATCAATATTAATTTGAACCCGAATAGAATTGGATACTTTTGGTGTACAGCTAAGCATTTTCAGCCCTTATAAAAAGAATCCGCCTATCAAAAGAATACTGTCCCTAACACAAAAAAGGAGTAAAAGCCGAAATGATAGCGCCCTCGAAGAAGAGAGGCGCTTCTGCTGGTTCTATCACAAAGATATTTTTTCCCGTGGCTCTACTTAATGCAATGTACATATATCATATTTTGCTGCTTGGATGCTTATTCTGAATAATACTAAGAGTTCAAGTAAAGCACCTTAAGCAAAGAGATCTTTACTTTATGCGATACTGGTTTTAGAAAAAACTTTGCGGATCAATATCAATTTGAACCCGAACGGAACTGGGCATTTTGGGTGTACCGCTAAGCATTGCATGTATAAACCCTTGTATATCAAAAGAACGCTGTCCCTGCAACAAAAGCCGAAAACGATAACGCCCCCGAACCAAAGCCAAAGGCGCTTCTGCTGGTCCCATAACCGAGATATTTTTTTCCCGTGGCGCTGCCTGACGCAATGCGCGCGCATAATGTTCTGCTGCTTGGCGCTGTTGTGCAGAAACAATCAAAGAGGCAAGCCGCCCATAGGGGGGCAAGTGATAATGCTGACGTGCTGCAATCTCACGTGTGTAAAAATCTTCTGGCTGGCATGCAAGTAAGGCTTTGATGACCGGATGATCTGGTTGATAAGTTTGCAATAATCCTAAACTTTTCAATCCCACACGCCCTGCTCTTCCGGTAACTTGAGAAAGCAGCTGATAGGTACGTTCACTTGCGCGTAAATCGCCATTGGCAAGACCAAGATCAGCATCAATAACACCAACCAGAGAGAGCTTGGGAAAATGATGTCCTTTAGCAACCAACTGTGTTCCAATAATAATGTCCACATCGCCATTGGCAATGGCTTGTAATTCGCTTCGCAACTGCCCAATCCCTCCTTTGAGATCCGTTGAAAGGATCAATGATCGCGCTTGAGGAAAAAGCATTTGTGTTTCTTCTGCAATTCTTTCCACACCCGGTCCACAAGCTACGAGATGATCTAATGTCCCGCATTCAGGACAGGCTTGAGGAAGTGGTTCATGATATCCACAATGATGACATTTCAGTTGCCCTTGCGCACGATGTTCTACCAACCAACTTGAACAATCAGTACAATGAAAACGATGTCCGCAAATTCGGCATAAAGTTAAAGGTGCATAACCACGACGATTAAGAAAAAGAAGAACTTGTTCGCCCTTATCAAGCGTTTGTTTTAAAGCCCTTTCAAGAGCAAAGGAAATAAAGCGCCCCTTTTGCACCCCTCCTTGGCGCATATCAACCACCCGCAACTGTGGAAGTGCTACTTCTTTAAAACGGGAAGGTAAATGTACCTTTTGATAACGCCCTCTTAAAACATTGGCTTGGCTTTCAATCGACGGTGTTGCTGAAGATAAGATAACAGGAAAACGCTCAAAAGAGCCCCGTGCAACAGCCATATCACGCGCATGGTAAAAAATGCGCTCTTCTTGTTTATAAGCGCTATCATGTTCTTCATCGACAACAATCAAGCCAAGCTCATGAAAGGGAAGAAAAAGCGCTGAACGAGCCCCCGCAACGACACGCACCCGCCCTTCTGCAACTTGCCGCCAAACGCGCTCTCTACGACGTGGCGTCAAATCAGAATGCCATTCCGCTGCCGCAGCTCCAAAGCGTGCATAAAAACGATCTAAAAACTGCTGTGTTAAAGCAATTTCCGGCAATAAAATTAAAACCTGCTTGCCCCCTTTGAAGGCTTGAGCGACCGCTTCAAAATAAACCTCTGTCTTTCCTGATCCCGTAACACCATCAAGCAAAAAAACTTGAAACTGAGAAGATAAAACACCTTCCCGCAACATTGTTGCTGCTTCATTTTGCGCTCCCTGCAACTGAGGGGAACAAAAATCAGGATCAGGCATGCCCACAAGATCAGGAGCAGGAACCTTAACATCTTCAAAAATTCCTAGCGCTTTTAAACCTTCAACAACAGAAACCGAAGTTCCAGCCGCATGTGCCAGACCAGAACGTGTCCATATCTTCTCACTGCGCACCAATTCCAAAACCCGTGACCGCGCTGGTGTGAGACGTTCTACATTTCCACCACAATATCGCAAACCCAGCATCTGCGCTTCCGGCTCTAAAGCAGCCGGTACAGACAAAACCAATCGTGCAACAAGACCAAAAGGCGCCATTGTATAGCGACTAACAAAACGCAAAAATGTGATCATTTCTGCCTTTAATGGGGGGCAATCAAAAACATGAAGCAGAGAGCGTAATTTTTCACGCGCCACCAAACCAGACCTTTGCCCATCTGCTGTCTTCTCTCCAACATCCACAACAAAACCGCAAAGCTCACGCCCCATCACCGGAACCCGAACAAAGGAACCAACGTTCACCTCCATAGAAGAGGGAACTTTATAACTATAAGCGTGAGCAACAGGAAGAGGAACCAATACAGATACAATCTCTTCCTCTATCACGTTTGAATGCATCTTTTAAACCAATCTACGACCTCTTGAGCACCAACAGGTCTACACCTTATCTTTAAACACTCTTATAAAATTCATTGCAGGATTCAATCTCTCCCCCCTATCACAACATTTTTCTCACAAAAATTCTTTTTAATACTCATTTCATCACCAAAGTGCCAATAAAAAAACCAATCTCATCGTCTATAATAAAAAACTCTATAGCAAAAAAAACAGCGCCATTCTTCTGTGCAAATAAAGCTCATCACTATAAGCATTCAACATGATATTGTAAGTGCGCTCTTCAACAAAGCTATCCCATAGTGTAACTTCTTCCCAACACACACGTTTATTTTTTACCGCCTCATATCTCAATTTATCTTCAACAAACTGATTTATAAAGATACAATCATCATTTTACCTATTGTAATAAAACCCTCAATACGATGAATTTTTCTCATTTCAACCCCATCGAGGAACATTTTTAAATCCTTATTAATGAGAGAGTCTCCCATGATTTTAATTACAGGGAGAATAATATCGCAAATGGAACCGTTACAATATTCACCTTGGCTTTGTGCCAAAACGTGGAAACACATGCGTACATCTTTCAGCTTGATTGAGAATCAAGCAACAATACAAGTAGCACAAAAGCGTATTGTTGAAGAATGGGTAACACAGAATAAATCAATGTATTGACCATAAAAAAACACTTCATGTGTAAAATTTACATGCCTTCTTCAATGGTGTTTTACGATAAAATAAATCCATTCGCTTCTATCAAAAATGAGGTTAAATGTCCCCCCCTGAAAAAGGGAGGTATCTTATGATGCTCTCTCAAATATCAAGAGCAATCGCAAATAGGAAATGAGCAAAGTGTTTGATAATGCTAGCTTATTTCCATAAATATAAAAACACCGCTACGCAAAGATGCCAATACGCAAAAATGTTGATACGCAATGAATTCTATGCCTTATCACGAGTAACACTATGAAATGGGTGTGGAAACGATAAATCATATTTCTTTACCGAAAACGGGTACATGATTAACACCATAGCATTCTTGTTCTTTACACAGATATTAATTCTTTCTCTTGCTTTTACAGTCAACAATAGCGCATAACAAAAAATAAGATAAAAGCTAAAAAGAAGAGGTTAGATATGAAGTTTTTTGTGGATAGCGCCAATATCGAAGAAATTCAAGAGTTACAGAATTTAAGCCTTGTTGATGGTGTTACCACCAATCCCTCTCTTATCCTAAAATCAGGACGCAATATTCTTGATGTTACAAAAGAAATTTGTGCTCTCGTTAGCGGACCTGTTTCTGCTGAAGTTGCAGCAACGGAATTTGAAAGCATCATGAAAGAAGCAGCTGTTTTAGCAAAGGTTGCCGACAATATTTGTATCAAGCTTCCTTTAACACTCGATGGATTAAAAGCCTGTAAAGCCCTCACAGCAGCAGGACTAAAAACAAATCTCACACTTTGTTTTTCTGCCAATCAAGCCTTATTAGCCGCCAAAGCAGGTGCAACATTCGTTTCACCTTTTATTGGTAGACTTGATGATTGTGGAAATGATGGAAGTGAACTGCTTCATGAAATTCGCACAATTTATGATAACTATAACTTTAAAACACAAATCTTGGCCGCTTCAATCCGCACCGTTAATCATGTCAAAGAAGCAGCACTCAGAGGTGCTGACGTTGCAACAGTTCCACCAACAATCTTAAAAGCACTGGTCAAACACCCTCTCACCGACAAAGGGTTGCAAATATTCCTCGACGACTGGAAAAAAACAGGACAAAATATTGCTTAATATCTAGAATTTTTATTGGAAAAATCTTTTGAAAGTAACAAAAAGATCTGTTCAGCCAACTCTTCCGCAACACGTTTTTTTGCATCTTCTTCTGCTTGCAGCGTTGCATATTCTTGACGAAGTCGCTCAAAAGATGCATTCATCATTGCTGTTCCTTTTGCAACAAGAGTATTTTTCATATCCTGCAAAGTATAAGAAGCTCTGCTCATAACAGTTCCAACAGAAGGTCGTCCCTTTCTCTTTTTCTCGAAATCAACCTCTATCTGCATCGATTCTCTTGTAAAGACGGATATCTGCAATGCCAATCGATAAGCAGGTAGAGAAGGTTTACCACCATTTCCATACAAAAGAAACAGCAGATGATTGCGCACCATTTGACCAAAACGATCCGAAGGTTCTTCCACAACAATAGAAGCAAGCTTTTGCGCTAACCCCAAAGAAAATTGTTCAGAAGAGTGCCCAGAAGCAGAATTCATTGTCATTGCACTCTGCAACTCTTGACGGTAAAGCGGTTCAACTTTGCATCCACACAACAGTGTAAAGACACAAGCTAAAACAACAAGCAGAAAACTTTTAAAGAACGACATTCACAATCCTTTTTGGAACAACAATGATTTTTTTCATAGGCTTTTCAAGCAGCTGCGCCTTTACAAAGTCTAAAACCAAAACTGCTTCTTTAATCATCGCCTCATCGGCAGTTGCAGCAATAGTTACCTCACCACGTTTTTTACCATTAATTTGTACCGGCAAAGTATAGCATTCTTCAACAGTTAACGTGGGATCATAAACAGGCCAAGCAAGCGCAGATATTAATTTTTTCCCCCCTAAAGCAGCATGACATTCTTCTGCTAAATGGGGCATCATTGGTGCAATCATAGCAAGAAAAAAATCCATGGCTTGACGTAAAGAAGCTTTCATTTCATCGTCAACACTTTCTATCCTATTTAACAACGGCGCCATAATATTCAAGAATTCATAAAGGCGTGCAATAGCCCGATTAAAAGCGAATTTTTCCAAATCATCTTCTACAGCGCAAAGCGTGCGATGTGCAACCTTTGAGAGTTCCAAAGCTGCTCCCTGATGCCCTGCACAAGGCGCCACATCCTTTAAAATAGAAGCACTCACAGCTACATGGCGCCAAACACGCTGTACAAAGCGATGTGCACCTTCAACACCAGATTCTGTCCAAATGACATCCCGCTCGGGGGGAGAATCTGACAACACAAACCAGCGCACAGTATCAGCGCCATAGGATGCGATAATATCATCAGGATCAACGACATTCTTTTTTGATTTTGACATTTTCTCAATCGAACCAATTGTCACTTCACTTTGATCGGTTAATTTATAAGCACACCGCTTTCCATCTTTTTCAACAATGGAAATATCCGCTGGAGAAACCCACCCTTGATCATCTCGATAGGTTTCATGCACCACCATCCCTTGGGTAAAAAGCCCCTTAAAAGGCTCATCTACCGTCACATGACCGACCAATTTCATAGCACGCATAAAAAAGCGCGCATAAAGAAGATGCAAAATCGCGTGCTCAATTCCACCAATATATTGTTGCACAGGCAACCATTCAGCTGTTGCTTGTTTATCAACAGGTTCCTGCGCAAAAGGAGCCGTAAAGCGTGCATAATACCAAGAAGAGTCAACAAATGTGTCCATGGTATCGGTTTCGCGTTTGGCCGGTTGACCACAGGAAGGACAAGTAACATTTTGCCATGTTTCATGCCGTGCAAGAGGATTTCCTGGTTGATCAAAAGTAACATCATCAGGCAACACAACCGGTAAATTAGCACGTGGAACAGGGACAACCCCACAAGTTGTACAATGGATCATCGGAATGGGGCACCCCCAATAACGTTGACGTGAAATCCCCCAATCACGCAAACGAAATTGCACTGTTTTCTTCCCTTGCGGTTGCCCATTGAGCATTTGTTTTTCAAGCTTTTTAGCAGCTTCTTCAAAAGCTTGTTGGGGTGTTAAACCATCCAAAAAGCTGGAGTTGATCATCACCCCATCACCCGTATAAGGTGTTTCAGTAATAACAAAATCTTCTGCTTGCTCTCCTTTTGGCAAAACCACTGGTTTTATTGGAAGATCATATTTGCGCGCAAAATCGAAATCTCTCTGATCATGAGCCGGACAACCAAAAACAACCCCTGTTCCATAATCCATAAGCACAAAATTCGCGATATAAACAGGAATATGTACTGTTGAATCAAAAGGATGAACTGCCAAAAGGGGCGTGAGAAATCCTTGTTTTTCAGCTGTTTCAAGTGCTGCCGTTGTCGTTCCACCACACCGACAGTTTTCGATAAAAGCACTCAACGCTTTATCTTTCTTTGCCAAAGCTTGTGCAATGGGATGGTCAACAGACAGAGCTAAAAAAGAAGCGCCAAAAAGTGTATCAGGACGTGTTGAATAACAAAAAACCTCATCAAATGTCTCACAAACATCATCAACACCACTTGTTGCCTTTAAAGCCCAACGAATCAGTAAACCTTGCGATTTTCCAATCCAATTTTTTTGCATAGTGCGAACTTTTTCAGGCCACTGCTCCAGCTCTTCAAGCCCAGCCAAGAGCTCTTCACTAAAGTCGCTAATTTTGAAAAACCACTGCGTCAATTCACGCTGTTCCACCAACGCACCAGAACGCCATCCCCGCCCATCAACAACCTGCTCATTTGCCAAAACGGTGTGGTCAACAGGATCCCAATTCACCTTAGCCACTTTACGCGCAACCAAACCCTTTTGATAGAAATCAAGGAACAACATTTGTTGACGATGGTAATATTCCACATCACAAGTCGCAAATTCACGTGTCCAATCTAGTGAGAGCCCTAATTGCTTTAATTGCCCACGCATCACAGCAATATTCTGATAGGTCCAAGTTTTAGGATGCACTTTACTTTGCAGAGCAGCATTTTCAGCCGGCATACCAAAAGCATCCCAGCCCATAGGATGAAGCACATTAAAACCCTTTGCCCTTTTATAGCGTGCCACCACATCCCCCATGGCATAATTGCGCACATGCCCCATGTGAATACGGCCAGAAGGATAAGGAAACATTTCTAAAACATAATATTTTTCACGAGCATCTTCTTGAAGAGTCTGAAAAATTTTCTTTTCATCCCAAATTTCTTGCCATTTTTTTTCTCTCGCACGTGGATTATAGCGTTCGCCTATATTATAATGTTCAATCGTCATTCCCATTATACTCTTTTAATAAAACAGAACCAAAAACTTGTTTTATTATGCTTGACCATGGATTAACCTCATCGTCAACATTTTCGTGAAATATTTCCCTAAGTATTTTATAAAACTTTTAAAAAAACGACCAACTCTTGAACAAAAACGGTAAAGCACAAAAACATGAATACACAAACGCCCCTCGATACCCCTTCCATTGAAGCATGGCAAAACCTTCAAAAAGACATTGCAGCAATATGCCAAGAGTTACAACGCCCTGTAGAAGAAATTGAACTTATCGCTGTTTCAAAAACTGTTTCTGCCGCTGATATACGTCCCCTTTTGCAAGCAGGACAATCTTTGTTTGCAGAAAACCGCGTACAAGAAGCGGCACAAAAATGGACTGCTTTACGTCAACAATTTGAAAATATTAAACTTCATCTCATCGGTCCCCTACAATCAAATAAAGCCGCCGAAGCTATCAAAATTTTTGATGTCATTCAAACGGTTGATCGTGAAAAAATAGCCAAAATTTTATCCGAAGAAATGCAAAAACAAAAAAGGCATCTTCCTTGCTATGTTCAGGTTAACATTGGCTTAGAACCGCAAAAAAGTGGTATCTCACCGCAAGAAGCGACATCTTTTGTCAACCAATGCAAAAACAACTATGGACTTGATATCATCGGTCTTATGGGCATCCCCCCTGTCGATGAAAACCCCGGACCCTATTTCGCGCTCTTAGCAAAATTAGCAAAACAAGCAGGTCTTTCAAAGCTTTCCATGGGTATGTCCAGTGACTTCAAAACCGCTCTACAGTTTGGCTCTAACGTCCTTCGCATTGGCTCTGCTTTATTTGGAAAACGCCCTGTGTAAATTCATTCCCCCCTTCATATAAATTCCCATTGAAGATTCTACGAACAAGCCAAAAACAGCAGAAATGAGAAAAAATATTTCCTTCAATATCAATAAAAGAGCAATTCTAGCAAAAAAGATTTCAGTCCCTCTTTCATCCTGTTAGCAAAATAAGCAAAAAAGCTGGTCTTCTCAAAATTCTCACCGGCACATCCACAACACGTACAATAGCTTCAAAAGAGCATTACAATTTGGCTCTCATATTCTCGCACATTGGTTCTACTTCACCTCCCCTCTGACCGCCTCTCCAGCAAAAGCAACGTAAAAAATAAATCCTTATATAAAGGCAAAATGATAAGAGAGGCGTTGCACATGAATGAAAAAACTATCGCGAAATAAATAATTGCAAAAGAATATTCAATACGATTATCGCAATGATTTCCATTAAAAATCATGAATTCTCTTAAACTTCTCTAACACGCGTAAACAATTTCCCCACATGCAAATGGCGTAAAGCAGGCAAAAAGAGGCTTATGGCTGCATAATACAGTAACAAAACTCTTTCATGTAAGCCACTTGAGCAAAATAAACATCTTAAATGCTCAATAGAGCACCAAGAACCGCGCTAAACAACATGAATAGCAATCTATAAAGTCCAACGATAGCATAAAGGCTTTCTATGCTCTACAAAGCGTAACATACGATCAATATTCGCCTGAAACATAAAAGAACAAATCCCAAGCATATGCGCATAATACATGCAGGCAAAACAATGGCAATAAGATAGATCCCGATAACGATATTTCTTTATCGTTCTCGTAAACAAAGAGAAAAACTTCAACTTTTCATATACGCAATTTTTCTAAATTTAAAATTTAATTAAGAAAAAATATGGTTTAATTTCTTATATTTTAAAATATTAAAATTAATATTATTATCTTTTTAAGAAAAAAACTTCATATATACATAATATAGTTATTATTTATAAAGTATTTTTATTGTTATTTTTAAAGTTTATCTTTGACATTTTTCTAAAAATACGTGATACCAATTTGAAATGTATCATTATGATACTATTTTTAATGTAGATAATTAATATGTTTGGTTCATTCAACACATTCGGTCATATGGCGACAAAGCCTTCTTTTGGTCATTCGCACAATTCAAGACCTTTTCATGGAATATCAAAACATACTCATGGAAATGCATGTAGCTTTAATGGTTTTGCTAATAACATGATTTCACACGCCTCTACACTAGGAGCTCAGGGAGGGCTAACAGGAGCAGCAGGGGGAGCTCTGTTTGGAGGACTAGGAGGTGCTCTTACAGGTGGAACTGTAGGTTTGGGAGGGGGGCTCATTGGAGGTGCTATTTATGGCTTTGGACAGTCAGCTTGGAATTGTTGGTTCTAATTTATAAAAAGTAGCTACAAAGATATCTCTGAAGATAAATAATTCTGTAAATATATTCGAAAGAATATACCAAAATTAAATATCTACATCTGTGGATAAAATAGTTTTCGGAGATATCTATTGTGAATCACATCTTATAATCAGGATTTTGTTATAATGAATATTCTTTATGAAATCATAAGACTGTTTTGCATTCTCATTGTATTCATCCCTATATATGCTATTGGTTTAAAAAAAATTGGTGGCTACAGTTGGAAACTATCTATAAAATCAACATTATATACAGTAATTCTGTTCATTATTTCTGATAGTTTATGTAGATACTTCGGTTTATATTAATTATTTATCGGATGAGTTTCGAGTATACTGAACAAATTTTTTTCATAATTATTTATTAATCTCATTACTATAATTAGGATTTTGTTATAATGGATATTCATTATGAAGTTGTAAGAATGTTTTGCATGTTAATTATAATTACTCCTATAATTGCCATTTCTTTTAAAATATTCAATGGCGTAGGTTGGAGATTGTCTATTATAATGGCATTATCGTCATTTATTATGTTCTTTATTTCTAATTTTTTGCGTAGATATTTTAGTTTATATTAATCTTTATTTGATGAGTTCCAAGTACACTGAATAAAGTAGCGATGGTGCTATTAATGAGTGATTATGAGTTACAATGACAGATTTTACTCATAAAATTATTGAATCGCTTATAGCAACGTTTTTTTCTGGTTTAATATATATTTTTTATTATAAGTTTATTTATTATAGTTGGAAAGATTCTCTAAAAAAATCATTATTAATAAGCTCAATATTCTTTCTTGTTAGTCTTTTATTTAACGATATTGGTTTATATCAACTTTTGAGAAATATTTTATAATAGACATTTTTTAAATGTCTTAGTGTGTTTATAAAGAGCTCTATACCGCAATAGGTTTTGCTATATTTGAGTATCCTAAAAACATAGAATACCCTCTTTAATATCATCACATCAGATTTAAAAATTGACTATTCTAATCTTTGTCATTTAGTCTAACCTCATAATGAAAAGCTTTTGGGAAAACTCTGCCACAAATATAACCATACAAAAATACAGAGGCAGATTTTTCCAAACAATAAAAAGAGGGAAACATGACTGAAAAAATTTATCCAATATCAGAAGAGATCAAAAAAAATACTTTACTCGATGAGGAAACTTATCAACAATGGTATCGAGAAAGCATTAATGATCCAGAAAGCTTCTGGGCAAAACATGGTCAACGCATTGAATGGTTTAAACCTTTTACAAAAGTAAAAAACACTTCTTTTAACGGAGATGTCTCCATTCAATGGTACGAAGATGGGATAACAAATGTTACCTATAATTGCATTGATCGCCACCTGAAAACCCATGGAGACAAAATCGCGCTCATTTGGGAAGGAGATAATCCTTATCATGATAAAAAAATAACCTATAACGAACTTTATGAACATGTTTGTCGTTTTGCCAATCTTTTGAAAAGTCGTGGCATTAAGAAAGGCGATAAAGTAACCATTTATCTTCCTATGATTCCCGAAGCAGCCTATGCTATGCTCGCCTGCGCCCGCATTGGTGCTGTTCATTCGGTTATTTTTGCTGGCTTTTCTGCTGAGGCAATAGCAGGACGCCTTGTCGATTGTGAATCAACCTTCATTATTACCGCTGATCACGGCTTGCGTGGCAGCAAACGGATCAACTTAAAAGACAATGTTGATCATGCTATTGAGATAGCAGCGCGCCAAAACGTGCATGTGGACCAAGTCATGGTTATACGGCGGACTTGTGGACCCATTCAATGGATAGAGGGACGTGATTTTTGGTACCACGAAGAGATAGCTCATGCCAAAACAGCTTGTCCACCAGAACCAATGAACGCTGAAGATCCGCTTTTTATTCTTTATACTTCAGGCTCAACCGGCAAACCTAAAGGTGTTTTGCATACCACAGCAGGCTATCTTGTTTTTGCCTCGATGACTCACCAATATGTTTTTGATTACCACCCCGATGAAGTTTACTGGTGTACGGCTGATATTGGTTGGATAACCGGTCATTCTTACTTGGTTTATGGACCTTTATGCAATGGTGCGACCACTTTAATGTTTGAAGGCACACCAACCTTTCCTGACAAAGGAAGATTTTGGGAAATTGTCAACAAGCATCAAGTCAATACACTCTATACCGCACCAACAGCTATCCGCGCCTTAATGGGAGCTGGAAATTCGTTTGTTGAACGCTCAGACAGGACATCGTTGCGCCTTTTAGGAACAGTAGGAGAACCTATTAACCCAGAAGCATGGGAATGGTTTTATCATACAGTTGGAAATGACCGTTGTCCGATTCTCGATACATGGTGGCAAACGGAAACAGGAGGGCATATGATCACGCCCTTGCCTGGTGCAACCCCCCTCAAAGCAGGATCAGCCACACGTCCTTTTTTTGGTGTTCAACCCCAAATTGTTGATGCCCAAGGCAATATTTTAGAAGGTGAAGCAGAAGGCAATCTTTGTATCAGTGATTCATGGCCAGGACAAATGCGCACGCTTTATAAAGATCATGAGCGCTTTATTCAAACTTATTTTTCCTCCTATAAAGGAAGATATTTTACAGGCGATGGTTGTAGGCGCGATAGTGACGGCTATTACTGGATTACAGGGCGGGTTGATGACATTCTCAATGTCTCGGGACACAGGTTAGGAACTGCTGAAATTGAATCAGCCCTTGTTTCTCATCCCGCTGTATCAGAAGCAGCTATTGTGGGTTACCCGCATCCCATTAAAGGACAAGGAATTTATAGTTTTATCACCTTAATGGAAGGGACAGCGCCGAGTGAAGAGTTACAAAAAGAGCTTATTAAACATGTAAGACAAGAAATAGGTTCTATTGCCATATTGGATAAAATTCAATTTGCCCCACAGCTTCCCAAAACGCGATCAGGAAAAATTATGAGACGTATTTTACGAAAAATCGCCGAAAACGATTTTGATACTCTCGGAGATATCTCAACTCTTGCCGAACCACAAGTTGTTGAAGATCTGATTGCTAACCGACAAAATTAAAGAACCCACGAAGAAATATAACATACGGTGGTTTTTGTTTTTTTTTGCTAAAATTATCTCAGCATTATTACGAAAACCACCGAGGAGAATAAAAAACAAAACAATTCATGAAAAGCTCAATCATTCTAACAACAAACGCTTTTCTTCATGAGAGGTAAGAAATAATTTAAGCAAAAACCTCAGGATTGGGATACGAACAAGAATAAGAAAGTAAGATAAAAAGAGCAACATAGCTTTTTAAAATCACCTAATGTCCACTCAATGCAAAAAAAGCTTCTGAGTAAGAAGGAAAAATAGTTCTGATGTTTATGCTAGAATCCCTTTGAAATTCCTGCTAAAATCATAAATAAGGCTAAAAAAAGAAAGTATAAGTGATAATATTCTTGAGCAAAAATATTTATCTATAACGAGGGTGTATAAAAAATATTGAAAACCATGAAATCTAAAATAAACAAGCTTACAACAAAAATCTAAAGCAATGAAAGTAAGAGTTATTAGAATAAATGATGCAATATAAAATCAGGAGTAATAATAAAAAGTGATTCATTTTGAAAATGTCGGCCTACGCTATGGAATGGGCCCTGAGGTCCTTCGTGATATTAGCTTTCATATTCCTCCTGGATCATTTCAATTTCTCACAGGTGCCTCTGGAGCAGGGAAAACGTCGCTGATGCGTCTTATGTTTTTAGCACTCAAACCCACCCGCGGTCATATTGATCTCTTTGGAACAGACACAGCATTACTCAAACGACAAGAGCTCCCTGCGCTGCGACAACGTATCGGGGTGGTTTTTCAAGATTTTCGTTTACTCGACCACATGACCACTTATGAAAATGTTTCCTTACCTTTACGCATTAAAGGACAAGAAGAAGCAACCTATCGCAGTGAAGTGGAAGATCTTCTCTGTTGGGTAGGTCTTGGAGATCATATTCATGTTTTACCACCGGTTCTTTCCGGTGGGGAAAAACAAAGGGTAGCCATTGCACGCGCACTCATTGATCAACCTGAAATTCTACTTGCCGATGAACCCACCGGAAATGTCGATCCGCCCTTGGCAAAACGCCTCCTCCGTTTGTTTATTGAATTAAACCGTTTTGGAACGGCTGTTATCATTGCCACCCATGATATTGCCTTAATGGAACAAGTTGCAGCACGGCGTATGCTTCTCCATAACGGACGGATGACGATTCATGAATAAATTTTTCTCCGTTTTTACCAGCAATAAAAAAAATACAACAGCGATTATTCCCAGTGGTAATATTTCTGGAAAAGCATTGGTTGCCGTGATTGCTATTATGACATTTCTTTCAAGCCTCACCTTAATCGGAGTTGATTTGGTCCAACGTGCCGCCGAAAATTGGAGTAATCAGATTAGCTATGAAGCAACAATACAGATACGCCCCATTGACAATGTTGATATCAACAAAGCACTCCGTGATGCCGTACAATTGGTTAAAACATTTTCTGGTGTACAAGATGCAAAAATTGTTGACCAAAAAGCTACAGAAAAGTTACTGGAGCCATGGCTTGGAACAGGCTTCAATGTCAATGAACTACCCCTTCCCCGCCTCATCATTGTGACCCTGAAGAGAGATGAAAAAATCAATTTTGCAGCCATTAATCACGCCATTAAAACCCAAATTCCAGGAGGTCAATTTGATGATCACCGTGTTTGGGTTCATCGTTTTGCGACCATGGCACACACCACTGTTTTCATTGGTTTTTCAATTTTAGCATTGGTTTTAGGCTCTCTTATCCTCACCATCATTTTTGCCACCCGCAATGCATTGGCAGAAAATACACATATTATCAATGTCTTATATTTCCTTGGTACTGAAACTCTTTTCATTGCTCGCCAATTTGACTGGCATTTTTTTAAAACTGCGCTGCGTGGTGCTTTATATGGTGGTCTCACAAGCATATTTCTATTTTCAGCCTTTTGTCTCTGGACGAATTATAACTTGGGAAGAGTAGAAGCTAGCCAAGTAACAGCTTTGTTTGGACATCTTTCCATAAGTTCCATCCCCTACGGAAAAATCATTTTTCTTATTATTTTCGTTTCTTTTCTTACCACCCTTACAAACCGCATGACTATTTTAGCGCAACTGAAAAAAATCGATCAATGTGAAAACGGTTTATTTTAATTTTATGACTCACAATACTTTCAACTCATTGACGCAAAACAATTTAGAACGTCCTCTTCCAAAACGGACCCACTATAATAGTTGGTCTCCCTGCTTTTTATTTCGCTATTTTCCACCGACAACCCTTACTCTTTCAATCATTGTTTTAATTTTCTGGGGCGGTTTTATTATTTTTTCTGAAAAAACTGAACGACTTTCTCCCCCAACACCTCTCCCCAAAGCGGATGCCATTATCGTGCTTACAGGCGGAGAAAACCGAATAGAGACAGGACTTAATCTCTTACAAAGGGGGCTTGGTTCACGTCTCCTCATCAGTGGCGTAAACACCACAACCAATCTGAAAAGTCTCATGCACAACATGCATATTACCCCACGGCTTATCTCCTGTTGTATTGACATCGGGCATCAAGCGATTAACACCAGAGGGAACGCCGAAGAAAGTGCTGCTTGGATCAAAAAACACCACTATAAAACCCTTTATATCGTCACCCATGATTACCATGTGTGGCGCTCAATGCGAGAACTTAAATATTTAATGCCTGATATCCATTTCATTGCCTATCCTGTTAAAAAGAACAATGCTGAAAGCGCAATACAACAGATCAATCAAATCCGCATTCTTATATTCCAATATATTAAAACGCTCCAAGTCTATATCAGAACCGCATTCTAATCTTTATCCTTCTGACTTTTTAAAAACCTTGCCACCCACGAACCGCTTCATACCTTTCTTTCATACCCTTCCACACGAGTTGCCTCTATAAAAACTCGACAGAGCTTACCCTCATACAACGCAGAACATCCCAATGCACGTGTCACTGTATTTGCACGTTCACCTAAAACATCTCTTACATCCCAAACATATCTCACAGCGCGGATCTGTACATGCCATCCCAATATATAAGCTCTTGTAAATAGAGCCCCCAGACAGCCATAAGATCTCCAGACTTGTCATAAAAATCTATTTACACCACTGTCTTACCCTTCATAAAAAATGCAAACCGCCCCACCCTATATTTTGCCACCCCCCAAGTATTACGATAGCTCTTACGCCACTTGGGATGATTGGTAAGAGAAATGCTTTACGCCTTTCTTAAACACGCACATACCAACCTCATATGACATGCAAAGAAGTAATTTTAATAGATTTAAAATAAGAAAATTTATAATACTTAGATTTCTCATTTAACAGAGAGAACATTAAACTATCATTATAAATCAATATATTAGTAACTACTTCTTCATTCTACAAAGCATCTTCATAAGAGCATTTTAGATCACAGATAGGAATAAGCTCAAAACGCACACCGCGACAAATACCCTACATTTTTTATCGCAATCTTTTTTGAAATCATTTCGCTCTCTAAGATCACTTTTTGTCTGGTTTCCTCCCCAAAAAAGAACGAAAATTTTTAAACTCTATTGATCTGTAAACAATAATAACTCAGCTTCTTGTCTAACGCGTTCTCCCTGCTCACTTCAATATCAGAACACCTCAAAGGACAGATTTCATGAGAATTGTGATTTCCTCTCAACATCTCAAAGGACGATGATTCCTATCAGCAACGATTTGTAAACAATCCACTTTCTCTGGACAAGTTCCTCTCAGCTTCCCCATTTATATGGTTTACTCACATAAAGCTCGACAAGAAAACCCTGCCTGAGAATATTCATCACTGCCGCTAAAGCTCATGCGTCATAATTTTAGATTTTAGCGACCTCACTGCCTAAGGTGCTTTATCACATACAATATATTGATTTATAATGAAATTTATTACGCTTCAACTTGAATGAGAGCTCTCAATATCATCAGATTCTCTCATTTCAAATCTGCTCTCTATTGAATCAATCAAAACCATTTTCTTGCACATCACATAGGACTTGCACATCACAAAGGAAGAGAGCCTGCGCAGCGTAAAACTGTACAAGAAAGACATGCCTCTTATGGACTTGTCTCAAGTGCCAAGGGCTGTCGCAATACCCACGAGCTGGCAAGGTGTGTGATAGTGCCAGTTTGTTACGACACAGCGCTGTTTTACCGCACAATGGATAACTTAACCTTTTCAGTTTCTCTCACTTCCAATTTTGGCAGGTTGCGCACAATTTTCATTGTTTCCAAGCTTACAGTAATAACCCGCTGAAACAATTCCAATGGATAAGCTGGATTACCCACCGTTTCAACAGCATAGCAATTGGCATCATTCACAATCCCACTCGCTTTATCCGTTTTGACAACCTGCCGCTCCATAACCCATTCAAGAGCAGGCCTGCCATTGATCACATACTCATAAGCTTCAAGAGGAATATTCTGCATCGTGATATTCGCATTATAAACCACGGTAGTTTTGTCAATAGCACCACGCTTACCAGCAAATTTCATTGCTTCAACACGATAAAAACTCTTCTCATCAGAAATCACCCAAGTTCTTGGATCACCCTGTTTATAGGTAACGGGATAGGGTTCAACCTCTTCATAATTCATATGCAAATCACCAAGCTTGCGCCCCGCTGTAACAAAAGCCCAAAAATCCTCTACCTTTTTAACTGTTGGAATACGCGGCAATTGTTTAGATAAATTATGCGCATAGCGAGCACGATAATCTTCAGAATGCAAAATCCCGTAAACATAATAAAACAAATCATCCTTTGTTATCATTTCACCAGGATAAGCTGCCTTAAAATAAGCCAACCCTTCATCCGTAAGAGCATCACGCCGCTCTAAACCAGTTTCTTTGCTTTCCTCTGCAAAATTTGCAAACAAATGAACCTGATCCCCCTCCTTATTTTTCAAGGACACAGCATCTTCATAAACATACCGTGGAAAACATTGACCAGTATCCATTGCATGAAGATTAGATAAATTCTTAGTCATCAGAACAGAAAAGCCACTGCTTGCTCCAATTCCCGTAACTTGTATCACCTTATTTTCAGCCGCTTGTTCCAGAGGAAAAATACGTGGCATTTGTAAAACTCTATGGTTAAAAACACGATTGTAATAGAGCCACTGTTGTGTAAAAGGACGATAAAGGCTCTGGGTAATATACGTATCTTTAAATTTAAAAGCTTTCCCCCTTATTAATTCTTCTTTAAGGCTACTACTCCAACTAATCTTTCTAGAATCTGTATTGACAAAATCGTTCACAGCATTTGCACGTGCTTTGCGATCAGAATGTAGATACGCAGCATTAAAACGCTCTACTTCACTGTTATAAAAAGCAATCATATTGCTCATATTCTTTGCTAAAGCTTCACGACTTGAGTTATATGTCCAAGCATCACGACTAGTTTGTATACCGCCAGAAAAATTTTCAAAAAGCTTTTTATCACTGCCCTTCTTATCACCTAAGGCTAAAAAATTTTCAAAATCACTGTTGCGCTGATCCAGCCAATCACCATGCTCATCAGGTGTAATCATCTGCCAGCTGTGTTCACGCTTGATACCACCAATACTCCCCAACCTCTGAAGTTCACGGAGCTTTTCTTTTGCTGTGAGATAATCTCCAATATCACGAAAATATATTTTCCCATGCTGTTGTGCATCCGGATTTTTAACCAAAATGGAAATCGCAATAGGTGCGCGAGACCCAGAACCAAAAATCTTTCCCCCCTCCTTTCGAGAGAGTTCTCCAGAAGTTCGTTGATTCCCCCGCAAATGGAAAATATAAAGGCTGCTAAATTCCTCGATTAAACATTTTCGTAAACCATCCGTAGAGTAACTACTGATAAAACCTGCATTTGTCACAAAACCAATAACACCACAGTCTTTTATACGGTCACTTGCCCAACGAATGGCACGAATATAACTGTCATAAAGTCCATTAACATTGCTTGCTTTAGATTGAGCGGCATAGGTTTCACGAATGCGACGATCCAATTTAGGATAGCCAATATTCTGCGCATTGTCGTTTTCACTTTTTTGTCCAGAAGAATAAGGGGGGTTGCCAACAATAACACGAATATCCAGTTCCTTCTGGTGCGCCCGACGTGTACTGTTATCCACCAGCAAATCACTGATCAGGTCTTTTTCTTGCTCATAAAGCTGGAATGTATCGGTCAAACAAATTCCCTCAAACGGAACATAATCGCCCCCCATCAGACCATGATAGGTCGTCTCAATATTAATGGCTGCAATATAATAGGCTAAAAGCACGATTTCATTGGCATGAATTTCACGACAAAATTTGTGTTTCACTTCTTCTGGCTTTATCAGACCCGATTGTAAAAGCCGCGTGATAAAAGTACCCGTTCCAGTAAAAGGATCCATGATGTGCACACCCGGTGAGCCAAGCGTTTGCCCAAATTCTTGCTCTAAGACATCATTGACAGAGTGCAAAATAAAATCCACAACCTCGACGGGGGTATAAACAATGCCTAGTTTTTCTACAGTGCGTGGAAAAGCATAACGAAAAAACTTATCATAAAGCTCTACAATCAACCTCTGTTTTGCTTTTGGATCCGTAATGCCACTGGCTCGTAATTTTACACTTGCGTAAAATTTTTCCAGATCTTTGGATTCCTTATCAAGATTTGCCTCATCAAGCACATCAAGCATACGCTGCATAGCACGCGAGACAGGATTCTCACGTGTGAACTGATAGCCTTCAAACAACACCTGAAAGACAGGACGCGTGATAATATGCTGTGCCAACATCTCAATCGCATCAGCTTCTGTAACAGCATCATTTAAATCATCACGCAGTTCTGCCACAAACCTGTCAAAGGCTTGACGCGCCTCAGTATCTGGCTCTGCCAGAATACCTGTTAAACGCGTGATATGATTCTTAGCAATTTCAGCAATGTTGCTCGCCCAATCTTCCCAATAATCACGTGTCCCACATTTCTTAACAATCTTTGCCAAAATCGCACGAGAAAGTTCATCCACGCAGAAAGAAAGCTGCCCTTGTATTTTCTCTGTACGAATTAAATCATATTCCGGTGTTCCAATTCCCGCTCGTGCAGGCTGTGAACGTAGTGGAAGATTGTCTACAACAGCTGTAACAGCCTGTAACTCAGTGCTCTGTGTGACGCCAATAATCTCAATCACATTGCTAATATCTTGGCTCAACGATGCCTTATTAATCGTCGCATCAAAACGATCATCATGCGCACGCAAAGCATTTAAAATTTGCCAAACAACCCGATATTTATCATTGTTGTTCAAAGCCTGTTCCACTGGAATCCCAGAGGGAATACCAATTGGCAAAATGACATACCCCATCTTTTTGCCCTCAGACCGACGCATCACCCGCCCAACCGCTTGCACAACATCAATCTGGCTCTTGCGTGGATTTAAAAACATGATCGCATCAAGAGCCGGAACATCCACCCCCTCAGACAAACACCGTGCATTGGTCAAAATACGACAAACATCCTCACCACTATCAGCTTTCAGCCAATCAAGTAATGCACCACGATCCTTCGCATTGAAAGTGCCATCAACATGCTCAATTTCACACTTCAGAAAATGCTCTTTTTCCGTACCCTCTTTCGTATAATCAAGATATTCTCTAACAACCGCAGAAAATTCATCACGCACCAGTTCAGAACTTTTAATAGTCTTACAAAACGCTAAAGCACGACGCATGGGGTGTGGATCCGCACCAACATCAGCCTTCAGATCTTGTTTTGTGAGCGCCTTATAACAACCAATAATCTTCGTTGCATCATCAAGAACAAGCTCAGACTGGTCATCACTAAGACGCTTCTGAACAGCGGAACTGACCAATTTTTCGTCCACTGCTAAGACAATAACCTTATAATCCGTTAAAAGATCATTTTGTACTGCCCAAGAAAACCCCCGATAAAAAAGTGTTTTACCAAAAAGCTTTTCATCATCCATCGAAGCAAGAACGGCATTAACTTCATTCGCGCGACTTTTTGCGTTATCACCAAAAATGCGTGGTGTCGCTGTCATATAAAGGCGCTTCTTGGCGCAAATAACATCATTAGAATGCACCTTAACAAAATTGGATTCACCCCTCGCCCACCAGCGTTGCCCCTGTTGTACGGTGCGCTTCATCACAAATGATAAGATCAAATGTTGGCAAACCATAGTTTTTCTGAGCATCAGCAATCACCTGAATAGATTGATAGGTTGCAAACACCACGGTCATCTTATCTGCAACACTCTTCGCCACCTGTTCTGCAAGTTTAGCAGCATCGGTTGTCGCCGGAAAAGCAAGATCAAACACATCAATTTCAGCAACATCATCACTATTTTTACGACGCTTTCCCACTTGTGTATCTGAACAGACAGCAAAGGATCTCAATCCGATTTCTGCATCCGTTGTCCATTCACGGACCGTCTGTGACATCAGTGCCAAGGAAGGAACAAGAAACAAAACAAACTTGCCTTCACCAGCCAAATCCTCAGCAATTTTAAGACTGGTAAATGTCTTACCAGTCCCACAAGCCATAATAAGCTTCCCCCGATCTGCTTGAGCAAGCCCAGCACGCACATCACGCAATGCTTCCAATTGATGTGGACGCAACTTCTTTTTATCCTCCAAAACAACTTTGCCCTGGGCTGCAAAAGTTTCCCAACGGATCGGACTTTGTTGTATATCGGAAAGATTAATCCGTATAACAGGAATATCCTGCCCCCGTATCATTGTTTCAGCGTTATCACTCCAAGCACTTTCAGTACTATCTATAATAACACGCCGCTTGAATGGAGCTTTCCCTGATGCCGAAATAAAACTATCAATATCTGCTTTTTTAATTCGATAGGCTGCATCATAAAATTTACATTGGATTGCCGCAAAACCCCCTCCATCACGAAGCTTTGCAACAAGATCGATACCAGTATCATGACCATCCCAATCATTTTCATGAGCCCAATCTTTAAAGGTTTGAACCTTTTCATAATACCCAGACTGAAGAGGATCATGTGTTAGATAAGCAAGAGCAAAACGCTCAAAATATGTACCTTTATCTCGTTCGGTACGCGCTTCATCACGATATGTCTGTAAAAGCGATTGCAGCGTCATGCTTCCCCCCCAATGAAAAATACCTTCAACTATCGAATCTAAACCAATTCGTCAATGCTCATTGTTCTACCCAAAAAACTTAAAAAAAGCTTAAGATTGCTTGATTTTAAGATATTTCTTCTATGCTTAATTAAATCAACAAGAGAGAATCTTTTGATCCTTTTGAGCATCCCTCAAATCATATGATGTATTTATTGATGTCTATATCCCTATGGAAATAAACGGTAAGGCGTGATGATTTTGAAAATATTTTTTGCCTTTTGTTAAGAATACAAAATAAAGCGCGCAATAATTTTAGGATTTAGCTTAGGAATGAGAGGGGGGAAAATGGATACGACACCTGCGAACACACAAGACACCAAGGAAGAAACTCCACACACAAAACAGCGCATTTTACGAACGATCATGCATATAATTTCACTATAATACGCAAAATATTAATCGTGATATTCAAAATATTGATTTTTAAAATATTTCTTTATCTTTTGTTCTTTCGTAGACTAATTATTCGCTTCTTATACTTTATAGCGGGTGGCTTTAGAATTCTTTTTTATCTGTATCGGACTTGTAGCAGGAGGGAGAATACCATACCAACTAGACATACCATTGCTCATCACTAGCGCCATTATGTTCTTTAGCAGCATAACTGCAGCTTGGTATTACGATGTTCTCTTACTTCATCTCACACCTGCTGAATATGAGCTTATTCTTTTTCAATGAATGAAAACCCTTTTCATTCATACATCATTCAAAATAAGAAGCGATCCGCCTCTCAAACTTTTTGTCGTCCTCACCAAACTCATGAAATCAAACCCGCATCTCACGGTATTAGTTCTTAAGATCGCGCCCCCTACCGAGTATCTGACGGCATCCTTACCCTAGAAACTCAAATGGCTTGTTTATCCTTCAGCTCCAAAATCATGAGATAAGGCAGAAAAAAGCGATGCCTTAAACAAAATATTCTAAAGAAGCTACGTTACTCAAATAAAGGAACAGAAAATGACAGTGTCTTAGGTCACATTTTAAAACTTGAGCAAGATCATAATTTTATTTGCATAAACCTAAACACCTATAATTTGCACCACCCTCTGCAAAACCAAAAGTGAGAAATCCACATAACCTCTTTTCCGAAAATCTTAAAAAGACTAAACGAAACCTCTTAAACTGCTCAGCTATCTCGATACCAGTTCATTTTTTTGGAAGAACGGAGGTTTAAGCTGTTTTTGGCATCAACCTTCTTTTTTGTTCTTTTGTTTGTTAGCAGATATACTATTCACTACCCCGCCTCTTTTTAAATTAAATCTTAAGAATCGTCGCGCAATATATTTCATTTGTCCTCCTCTTCATATCTCAGAAGACGAAGATTTTTAACAAAATTCAGTCTGCAAGCAATCTCATTCTAACGGGTTCCATTTAACTTCTCCTTAATAGGATTTACGTCCATAAGACTTGACAAGAAAGATTTAAAAATATTCATCATGCATTCTCAAAACATTTAATGCCTCAAGAAGGCTTATATGCCTACCACATCTCACATGATGTGGTGCGCTATAAGAAACGTTCACCTCTAGTGGTACGCTCCACTTAACGAACAAAGCGTTTTCTAAAATAGAGCAGCAAATAATGCTAAACTTTTCCCATTCATGTTTTGCTTCATAAACGCTTCATCCAAGTGGAAAGCATCACGAACAAACATGCCCAAATTGATAAAGTCTAATCGCGTGAAAGAGCGACAACAGGGTCAAGCCGTGAAGCTTGCCGCGCTGGAGAAAAGCCAAAACATATTCCTATGAGGGTTGAAAAAGTAAGAGACATAATGATCGATTCAATGGTATAGATAAGATGGATAGGTGCCTTAAACAGAAGGAACAAGCCACCGATAGAAAGCCCAAGCAAGATCCCCAAACCACCACCAATGACACAAACCAACACCGCTTCAATGAGAAACTGCTGCAAAATATCACTTTGGCGTGCACCAACTGCCATACGCACACCAATTTCATTGATCCGCTCAGAAACGGTGACCAGCATAATATTCATCACCCCAATACCACCTACAATCAGGGAAATCGCTGCAATTGAAGAAATTAAAAGTGTTAAGATATGTGTACTCTCCATGATACGTTCACGAAAGAATTCTGAATTTCTAATGAAAAAATCTTCTCCACCATGCCGCATAATGAGAAAACGTTTCACCATGTTTTCCGCTAAATGTGAATCGACATCATCAGCAATCCTAACAGTAATTGCACGAACTTCTGTTGTACCAAGAAAACGCGTTTGCACTGTTGTATAGGGCAAATAAAGCTGTAATGTATTTGATGTGTTTCCATTTGCGTGATTTTGCGAATCAACAACACCAATAATACGCGCTGGAACATTACCCACATGCACCACTTTGCCAAGAGGGCTTTCATGGCTATGGGGAAAAAGAACAGACAATGCTTCTTTTTCAATCACGAGATCAACCGCCCGATCATGCACACTTTTTTGATCAAAAAACTGTCCTTTGAAAACTTTAAGCCCCTGTGTCTGAAAGAATTGTTCTCCCACCCCCACAATGACAGCATTGACTTCAACTGCACCAAAACGCACTTTTGAGCTTGTTGAAATCTGAGGTGTTACACCAGAAACATAAGGTAACCCAGACAAGGCTTCTGCATCAGCTTCAACCAAACTGGTTATTTTTTCTGCTTGTGGATCAGAAAAACTTTTGCCAGGAAAAATGGTTAATGTATTAGCACCCAAACTTTTAAAATTTTCCAGAATTTTCTCTCGTGTACCATTCCCTAAAGCCACCATAGCAATAATCGCCCCAATACCGATAATCACCCCAAGCATTGTTAGAAAAGTCCGCATGCGATGTGCATTCATTGCCAACAGAGCCATCACAAACGCCTCACGGAATCGCTCAACAAAAGAACGAAAAAAGCCCAGTTTTTGTTGGCCTTTTAGATTTTGTTGTTCCTGAAGAGATTTTCCACCAACTTTTGTTTTTGCAACCCTTGACCGCTTATCAGCAATAATTTCCCCATCACTGATTTCGATAATACGCTCTGCTCTTTCAGCCACCTGCATATCATGGGTTACAATGATAATAGTACGTCCCTCTTGATGAAGTTCATCCAAAATATGCAATACTTCTTGCCCACTCTTTTTGTCCAATGCACCAGTTGGTTCATCTGCAAGAATGACCTCCGCATTATTCATGAGCGCCCGAGCAATAGAAACACGTTGTTGCTGACCACCGGACAGCTGATTTGGACGATGATTTATCCGATCACCCATGCCCAAACGTGTTAAAAGATCCTGTGCCCGCTTTTTCCTTGCTTCCACGGCACTTCCCGCATAAATAGCCGGAATTTCAACATTACCAAGAGCTGTCAATTCATTCAACAAATGGTAACGCTGAAAAATAAAACCAAAATGATTACGTCGCAAAGCCGACAATTCATCCGCAGAAAGGGAAGCTATTTCTTTACCAGAGATCCAATAACGGCCAGAAGTTGGACGGTCAAGACAGCCTAAAATATTCATCAAGGTAGATTTACCTGAACCGGAAGCACCTACAATTGCCACCATTTCACCACGTTTAATGGTAAGATTGATGTTTTTCAAAACGGTAACAAACGCTTCGCCCGCAGGAAATTTGCGCACAATATTTTCCAAGACGAAGACAGCATCTGCTTGATTTGTGCTCATGCTTTAACTCTCGTCTTCGCTATGCATGTTAGAAGACTCGGGCATCACTCCATCAGACGAACTGGTGACGACGACATCACCCTCGTTAAGTCCTGAAATAATCTCTGCCATAACCTTATTATTCAACCCAACGCTCACCTGTTTAGTAACCAACTTATTTTCCCCCACCAAAACAGAAACCCATGCTTTACGCTCTCTTGTCTCATCGCGTAAAGCATTACTTGGAACCAACAAGACATTCTGTGCGCGCCCTAAGATAATATGAACTTGAGCAGTCATATAGGTTCGCAAAAAATTGTCCGCATTATCAACATGTAGAATTCCGTTATAATAAATAGCCGATGAGATTAAAGCACTAGAACCACTCACCATACCAGGATTAATACTCACATCAGCACGAATTGTTTCAGGAGCCGGCTCTACTTTTTCTAAAACGCCTTCATAACGACGCTGTGAATTACCTAGAACTGTAAAATAAAGTGGTTGTCCAGCTCGGACTTTAAGAACATCTGCTTCTGAGATTTGCGCCTTGATCGTCATCTTTGATAAATCACCCAAAATAACAATTGTTGGCGCCGACTGAACCGCATTCACATTCTGCCCTTCTTCCACAACTGTTGCCAAAACCGTTCCCGCTGAAGGGGCAGTGATGCGTGTATAACCTAAATTAACCTCTGCACTCTCCACATCAATTTGTGCTTGCACAATCTGCTGACGAAGTTGTTCAATTTGCGCCTCGCGTATTTTCACCTGTGTCGTAGCCTCATCGAGGTTCGCACGTGAAACCGCACGTGTTTCAATCATTTTTTTCTGACGCTCTAAATTTTTCTGTGCAAGAGAAAGATAGGCTTCTTGTTCTACCAAACTCGCATAATAATGCGATAATGCTGCTTTTTTTCTTTTTAAATCATTTTCCTGATCTGTAGGATCAATTTCTGCTAAGAGATCGCCTTCTTTCACAACACTCCCAGGGGAAACATGCATTGACACCACACGCCCTGTTGCTCGCGCACCAACAGCCACCAACCGGTAAGGACGTACAAGACCAGAAGCTAAAACACTTTCCTCAATATCCCCACGCTTCACCACCGCTGTTATATAAGTTGGAGTAGATGTTCCAAAAAAAACAGAACGCAACCATAAAAACAAGAGAATGAGAAATATAGCAGTTAAAAAGAAGGAAAGTTTTTTGTGTTTTGTAATGAAATTTTTGAGTAAGTTTTTTTTCATTTCCCTACCTTTGCACGCGAACGAGGTGCACCATCAACGACTTCCGGACGTGATACATCAACAACGCCATCCCAGCCCCCCCCAATGCTTTCATCAACGTGATATATTGTGTAACCAAAGAAACACGGCTATCTTTAAGTGCCATTTGTGCAGAATAATAAGAGCGATCAGCATTTAACAATTCAAGAAAACTGGTATTTCCATTCTCAAAAAGACTCCGTGAAAGTTTTAAGGAATGAAGAGAAGCTTTATTCGCAATGATTAGCTTTTCTAAGCGTTGATGTTCTTTAGTTAATCTTACCAACGCATTTTCTACATCTTCTAAAGCTCCCAAAACAGCAGCCCGATAATTAATAAAAGCTTGATCACGCTGTGCACGCGCGACAGCAATAGAAGCCTCAACCTGACCTCCATTAAAAAAAGGAAAACGCAGACCAGGTCCAAAAGACCAGCCAATCGTTGAATTTTTCCATAACTGATCTATCGCCGTTGCGGCTGTCGAAATATTACCTGTTAAAGTAAGTGATGGATAGCGATCTGCTTCACGTTGACCAATCCGCGCTGTCGCTTGCGCATATTGACGCTCTGCCCGTCGTAAATCCGGACGTGTTAACAAAATATCAGCTGGAATTCCTGCTGGTATCGGCCAGCGCGGTTGTGGAATCTTTGCATACTTAGCATTTTTTTGTAAAAGAGCCTTCAATGCCGTAGGCACACGACCAATTAAGACAGAAAGGCGATGAACGCTCATTGCTAAATTCGCTTCCATCTGTGATATATCTGCTTCTGTATTTGCCATTTGTGCTTGCGCATTTGAAACATCGAGCTCAGAAACATCACCAGCTGTTAATCTAGCACGCATCAATTCATAGGTTTTACGTTGTGATACAGCAATTTGACGCACAATCAACAATTTCTGTTGCCAACCACGCATTTGTACATAATTTGTTGCCACATCTCCTAACAATGTCACCATGGTAGCACGCATATCTTCCACAGCCGCATCAAGACCATAACGCGCTGCTTCAACCGCTCGTTTATGCCCACCAAAAAAATCAAGCTCCCAGCTTGCATCAAAACCACTACGGTATTGGTTTAACAATGCATCAGACTGTGCAGAATGACTACGGGTTCCTGAAATTGAATTGGATACATTTGGCAAAAGAGTTCCCACAACCTGTCCTAAACTCGCACGCGCCTCACGTACCCGAGCTTTGGCAACAGCAACATTATTATTTCCAGAAATCGCATAATCCATTAATGCATCTAGAACAGGGTCATTCAAACGCCGCCACCATCCGGCAAGCGCAACTGGCTGTCCAGCAGTCTGTGCAGATTTTTCTCCCCAAACTGCTGGAACACGAAAAGATGTTTTCTGGTAATTGGGACCAACCATACATCCTGACAAAAGCAACCACAACAAGACAATAGAAAGTAATCCACGAGAAGCGCCCCTTTTGAGATTTCTGATATACATCTAGTCTCCCGCATTCTTTCAGAATCATTATTTAATATTAATACTTTATTTACCTCTTATTTCAAACTTGACGTGAAAAATCAAATACAGTTTGCACAGGAATATGATCTGAAGGGCGTTCCCATCCGCGCGCATCACGAAAAATCGAAAGATCTACAACAAAAGGTGCTAAATCAGGAGAAGACCAAACATGATCAAGCCGCCGCCCATAATCGGTAAATGCCCAATCGCGTGCACGATAACTCCACCATGTATAAAGCTTGGTAGGAGCAGGAATATGCAACCGCATCAGATCAACCCATCCACCTTGACAACACAAATCCTGTAAACGCTCGGTTTCAATAGGAGTATGGCTTACAACCTTCAACAATTGCTGATGAGACCAAACATCCTCTGCCAAAGGAGCAATATTTAAATCGCCCACCAAAAGAGAAGAAAGACCATCTCCTTGATCCGCACGTATGGAAGACATTTCTTCTAAAAAATCAAGCTTATGACGAAATTTTTCATTCACATCAGCATCTGGAATATCTCCCCCAGCAGGAACATAAAAATTATGAATCCGCAAGCTTCTCCCATGGGCTTCCACAATAACTGAGATATAGCGACAATCTTGGTTTTGGCAAAAGAAACGCTTTTCTACCTTTTTAAAAGGCAAACGAGAAACAATAGCCACCCCGTTATAAGATTTTTGTCCACTCAATGCGATATGCTTATAACCCGCTGCTTCAAAAGCCTCCACTGGAAATAAAGCATCTGGACATTTTGTTTCCTGTAGACACAAAACATCTACGGAAAAGAGATCCAAATACTGAAAAACCTGTGCAAGACGCAAACGAATAGAATTAATATTCCAAGTTGCAATACGAAAGAACATTTGTTTTAATCCCAATGACGTAACACTCTTTCTTCATTTCTTCGAAGGAAGTGTGAACATCCCATTAGCGAACCGGACGTCTGTCCGCACATTCATAATCTGCACAGTAGTTTCCAAATTTTGTTGGTCAACAATTGTCCACTGTCGCAAAGCAGAGCCTTTAGAATCAAAAACCATCCTTATTTGCCCTGCCCCAATCGTTTTATCACGCAGAACAATCGTTACAGCCCCTGGATCTTCGCGAAATGCGAACAAGCGCCCAGAAGATACATCAATTTTATCATCCAACAAAAATTTCATTGGCGTTTGCGAAAGTTGTGAAAAGTTCCAAGTATTCAAAGCCCGATTGTTAATACCTACAAATTGGCCATCTGAAATAATCTGTAAAGGCATTTTTTTGTAAATGAAACGAATTTTCCCTGGGCGCTCTAAATAAAATGTCCCCTGAGACATTTTTCCCTTTGGACTAAACTGAATAAAATCACCTGTCATTGTTTTGATTGCCGCAAAGTGATTCACAACATTTTGCGCCTTTATCACTTTATTAGATGCTTGCGAAAAAACAGGAACAGTTAAACACCAAAAGATAATAATTCCCACCAACCCAAAGACTCTTCTTTGCGGTAAAAAAGACGTTTTCATAAAAAATGCTCCCAAGCAATACTTAATTGACTTTATAATTCATAACTTAAGTGATCAACGACGAATAAATACCCTTCTTTATAAGATAAAGATATTGTTTGAAAAAAATATCAAAAGATTTTTAAAAGTATTCTTCTTCGACAATCTCCAACACTTTTCGCTTACCCATATCATTAGCTGGACTAATGATGCCTTCTTCTTCTATCCTTTCGATCAATGTGGCGGCACGGTTATAACCAATGCCTAAACGACATTGAATATAAGAAGTTGAAGCCTTACGATCACGAAGCATAATAGCAACAGCTTGACAATAGGAATCATCTGCTAAAGAAAAAGCTAAAGAAACATCCTTTTTTATTTTTTGCGGTATCGTTTACAAATAATCAGTCTGCGTTTAAGTTTCCGAAAGCATCCAAATTTCCTGCTTTTCTAAACGCATAATATATTCTTTTCCACCCCTAATCTATGAAGCAACATAAATTATAGTCAAGACATAATGGATTAAGGACTAAACATATTACTCGCAAACCTGAAAGCTCTTTTAAGTATCAAAAATACTTTTTTGACTTCCTTCTCACCCAAAAGAATAAAAATTTTCACCACAACCGCTCTGTAAACAGTTTGGAGTTTAGCAAATTTCACTTAGCTTCCCACCCCATATAATTCATTTATATTAAGACTCGACAGATCAGCCTTGCCCTAAATATTTAGAGCGCACTTAAAAAGACACTTAAATATCAAGTCTTACATGCTTTTACACCCCTACATTCGCAATAACATTATTTTATACCAAGATATTGATTTATAATAATTTATCTTTTTAACTTAAATCATAACGCCAAATACAATAAGATTCTTTCATCACATACTCTCTCATATTGAATCAACTCAAATCATTTGCTTGCACATTACAAGCAAGGTTGGTGTGTGGATAAAAGTTATATAAGATAAAGAATCCCCTTATAAAGAGTTCCAAGTGCCAAGGAGCTATCGCAAATCGAGAACTGGTGTATGAAAATGCAGACTTTCTACGATACAGTAAACAAACACTTGTTTTATAAGATATTATAAAAAACAACTATAAAGATTTTTCAAAAGCGCTCTTCTTCAGCAGGCACTAAAATTTCTCGTTTCCCTGCGTGATTTGCTGGACTAATGATACCTTCTTCTTCCATCCTCTCAATCAGTGTCGCAGCACGATTATAACCAATGCCTAAACGGCGTTGAATATAAGAAGTCGAAGCCTTACGATCACGAAGCACAATAGCAACAGCTTGACTATAGGGATCATCTTCTGAAGGAGAAGCCAAAGAAACATCAGCACCATCCTCTTCAACTTCTTGCGTAATTGTTTCCAAATAATCAGGTCGTGCTTGCGCTTTGAGATGCGCAACAACCTGCTCCACTTCATCATCCGCAACAAAAGGACCATGCACACGTTGAATACGTCCTCCTCCCATCATAAAGAGCATATCTCCTTGTCCCAATAATTGCTCGGCCCCCTGTTCACCTAAAATTGTTCGGCTATCAATTTTTGAACTCACAGAAAAAGAAATACGTGTAGGAAAATTGGCTTTGATCGTCCCAGTAATAACATCGACGGAAGGACGCTGTGTCGCCATAATCACGTGGATACCGGCAGCACGTGCCATTTGTGCCAAGCGTTGAACCGCGCCTTCAATGTCTTTACCAGCAACCATCATCAAATCAGCCATTTCATCAATAATGACAACAATATAGGGCATAGGACTAAAATCAAGTGTTTCCGTTTCATAAAGAGGCTCACCGGTCTCGCGATCAAATCCAACTTGAATTGTCCGCACCATTGTCTCTCCCTGACTTGCAGCTTCCCTAAGACGTGCATTAAACCCATCAATATTACGAACGCCTAGTTTTGACATTTTACTATAGCGTTCTTCCATTTCACGAACAGCCCACTTTAAAGCAATCACGGCTTTTTTAGAATCTGTCACCACGGGTGTTAATAAATGGGGAATGCCATCATAAACCGAAAGCTCAAGCATTTTCGGGTCCACCATAATGAGACGACATTGTTCAGGTGTCATACGATAAAGCAATGATAAAATCATTGTATTGATAGCAACAGACTTTCCCGATCCTGTTGTACCAGCAACCAAAAGATGGGGCATTTTTGCTAAATCTGCAACAACAGCTTCCCCCCCGATTGTCTTACCCAAAGCAAGTCCTAGCTTGGCTTTGCTGTCAATAAATTCTTGCGCCTGCAACATTTCTCGTAAATAAACCATCTCACGCTTTGCATTAGGCAATTCTATTCCAATAACATTACGTCCTGGAACCACCGCAACACGCGCCGAAATCGCACGCATCGAGCGTGCAATATCATCTGCCAAACCAATGATACGGGAAGACTTAATGCCTGCAGCCGGTTCAAATTCATACAAAGTTACCACCGGTCCAGGACAAGCATCTATAATTTTTCCTTTGACCCCAAAATCTAACAAAACCCCTTCAAGCTCCTGAGAATTTGCTCTTAAAACAGCAGGAGAAAGCTTTGCATCCCTAACAGACGGTGGTGGAACCGAAAGATAATCTACAAGTGGAAGAACAAAACCACCATTTGAAGAAGCTGTTAAAGACTTTCGATTTTTAACAGGAGAAACATAGGCTTTATTTTGATTTTCCTCACACTTTACTTTTTCACCTAAAAAAGTTGGCTCAATCCGATCAAATGGCTTTCCTTGCCCTTTACTCTGAAAACGCCTTTTGAAACAGAATAAACGAAAAAAACGTGCTTGTAAAAAATAAAAAAGATGCAAAAGAGCGCCACACGTTGTCGCAAAAAAACCATGATTTTCACGATCCTCCTCTGCGGCATATTCCGTATCTTCTTCCAACTCAAAGACTGGATTAACGATTTCGTCTTTTGGAATGCTTTTTTCTTTTCTTTTCTTTGTTCGACGCCGCCATATCACATTACCAGCAAAAGCAGCGGTGAAAAAACCTAAAAGAATAAAAACAACACTGAAAAACACCGTGTAAGGAGGAGAAAGAAAAAGAGGAAAGACTGAAGAAGCAACACTTAAAACTTTATCTCCTAAAACCCCTCCCAATCCCATTGGCAATGGCCAATAAGTAAAAGAAGCAACAGGTGACATAAGGGCAAAAGCAATTAAAAAACAAATCGTTGATAGCACCCATAAAAAAAAGCGCAAAGTCAAATTGTAGATATTCTTTTGCGCCAACAAGAGAAAAGACCAAAATAATGGCGGCAACAAAACAGCAAGACTTGCCAAGCCAAAAAACTGCATAATAAAATCTGAAAAAATTGCCCCCATCCACCCCATAAGGTTTGTAACCTCATTTGTACTTGCATGGGTTAAAGATGGGTCCGCAACATTCCACGTCGCCAAAGCAAACACACAAAAAATAATAAAGCCCAAAAGCCCGAGCCCAATAAATACTCCTATCTGACGTAAAAACATCTCAATAAGACGCGAACCTTGAGAATTTCGCACTTCTAATGAATCATAAGGAGAAGAACTTCGGTGCATCTATCAATTCCAAATACAAAACTTTCATATTTTAAAGAGTTATAACTCCCTCTCTTAAAAAAGGATGAAGCTTAAACTCTGTGCTGATTTGTAAACAAATAGCCTGTAAACAATCCGACTTCTTATCTAACGCGTTCTACCTTCTAACCACTTCATATCATTCATATACCACCACCCTAAGAGATAATCCTTCATAAGGCGCACAAAAAGCTCTCCCTGAATATTTATCACACGATCAACCAAAAAACACCTCATGTGTAAAGTGTTACATGGGTGCTATAGGCACCTTCCTAAACAAATAATATTTTTACGCTACATCATGATAACGGCAAAATATGAATACTGTTTTAACCATCACGAATGACCACAATTTTTTATCTATCATACTAACGAAATGGCCCCTTTCAGGACAAGCATACTGAAGTAACTCACACAACTTAAAAAATACACGACCATCTTTGTTTATTTTTAGTTTTCTTTTTTATCAACCAAGTGTAAAAAGAATTGAAGAAGATATTTAAAAAAGCTTATCCGATAAATCTGTAAGATGAATCACATAAATGATTAAGCAGAAAAACTCTGAAAAACCAATCCGTCATCAGATTGGCGCCAAAAAGAAACCTCGTTCTTGTAAAGCAGAGAGAAAAGTAAAAGTTAAGATATTTTAGGCAATGTAAAAAGATATTCTTTTTAAAAGAAAGCAAACTATAAACAATGGAAGAAGTATTGTGTGTTCTAATCGCAATAAAAACGTACAACCCAATAAAAAAATTAAATCTCATAAAACTAAACAATGTGATCTGCTCATTGCAGGGGGGGCAGCTGTCGGTTTAACCCTAGCGACAGCACTCAAGCAAACAGCCCCTAATCTGAAAATAAAAATCGTTGATGCTGCTCCACAAGGAGATACCCCTGCTTCTAACATACGAACCATTGCCCTTGCTGCTGCTTCTATTCGTATGTTAAAACAATTACAATGTTGGGAATCTATAAAACCCTATGCGCAACCCATTCATTCAATGATCATCACAGATACAAGCACAAATGATCCTGTCAAACCCACTCTTTTAACCTTTGAAGGCGACATTAATCCCGGCGAGCCCTTTGCTGCTATGGTAGAGCATAGAGAACTCATCAACACTTTAAAAAAACGTGTCAAAGATCTCAATATCCCTGTTATTACAAACACCCGTGTCATTGATTTTCATCAAGAAGACCAACATACAACCGTCACTTTAAATAATGAAGAGGTTTGGCAAACAAAATTGCTTATTGCAGCTGACGGAGCCCATTCGAAATTACGCCAAAAAGCAGATCTTAAAAACTTTTCTCATCCCTATAAACAAACAGCAATCATCTGCACAGTTGAACATGAAAAACCCCATAATGGTCAAGCAATTCAACATTTTTTACCTGCCGGTCCTTTTGCTCTTCTCCCTCTCAAAGGCAACCGATCCGCCATTGTGTGGAATGAAGATCATAAAACTGCGCAATATTATCTCAAAGCTGATGCACTTATTTTTGAAACAGAACTCGAAAGACGCATTGGCCATCGATTAGGCAAACTCTCTTGGGATGGCGAACGTCAAGCTTTTCCTTTGAGTCTTTCTTTAACACGTCAATGCGTTAAACCACGTTTTGCTCTCGTTGGCGATGCCGCCCATACCATCCACCCCATTGCAGGACAAGGACTCAATTTAGGATTACGCGATAGCGCTGCCCTCGCTGAAGTGATTATTGAAACAGCACGACTAGGTCTTGACATTGGCTCCCTCACGGCTTTAGAGCGCTATCAAAGCTGGAGACGTTTTGAAATTGTCCGTATGGCTTTAAGCAATGATTGGCTTAATAAACTCTTTTCTAATGATAGCCTTCTTTTACGGATGCTCCGCGATACCGGACTTGGAATCATTAATCAAGCACCAAAAATAAAAAAATACTTCATTCAAGAAGCTGCCGGACTCTCTCCAAATGCCCCACGTCTTCTACACGGCTTCCCACTTTAAGCAAAAATTCATACTATTTCACTTTTTTTACAACCTTTGCCTTCCTCCTCCCATATTTCACTTAACATAAAACTCGACAAGCAAGCTACATTCTAAGAATATTCACCATGCACTGAAAAAACGTTTAATGTCTCAAAGAGGTTACCTTATATCACCACACCTTAAAAGAAGCCATTTCACGGCATAACAAAATAAACAAGACTTTTTAGCACACAACACTTTATTTACAATAATAAGTTCATTGTTCTCATATTGAGTGAGAAATCTAAAGATCATAAAATACCCTTATTTCAAATCTCTCTCACGTTGAAGCAATCAAAATCATTCGCTTGTACATCACAAGTGAGAGTGTCGTATAAATAAAAACAATTAAACAAAGCAACAAAAAGTCTCCCCCTCTCAAGAACTAAGGACTTTAGCAACATTGTAGGCGAGTAAAGTATATAATGGCGCCGGCTTATACTTTTTATTGAAGTAAAAATGGTGGTGTACAATGGATTTTATATGCTCATAGGGACTTTTACGTTATACTATTCACGAAAAGCGCTATAAAATAAGCTTAGTTGCATTGAAAAATTTTTCTTTTAAAAAAGCGCGTAAATTGAAAACATAAATGTATTCCGTTTGGGGCATTCTGCTTCTCAGACAAACTCTTTAACTTATTGTGGAATACCACACGACTTTAGAAAAAATATTCCAATATATAACAAAGTGTTCCGTACTCTATACCATCACACACAATTGTAAAACCGCATATCATCCCTCTATTTCACACCATAAAAGAAGATAAACTGCAATAGAAATGATCCAATCCTTTTATTTTCAAATACGCTCTTTATTCATTATTCATAAACGCTCATAAATGAATTTTAATCACAAACGCTCAGAAATATGTCATAAATTCTATAAAACCCATAACAGCCATAGAAATTTTCCATTTTTCTATATACTCACTCATCTCAACTAAACGAACGATAAATAAAGTAAATGCCTCGTATATAATCTTACAGAAAAAAGACCAAACAAAACCTATAACATCAGGCTTGTTCTACAGAACAGTATTTCAAAAATATAAGTATGCTAATTTATTAACATATTAATTGATAAAATTATCATTTTACATATTGAGTTAAAATCCCTATGCAATAAATTATTCTCATTTCGACCATTTTTGTAAATAATCAATAAAACTCTTTATTTACATAGACTAAAAAGAGCAACGTTAATGAAACGATAAAAAGAAGTAAAATATCCCCCTCTCTCAAATGCCAAAAGCAATTACAATATTCCAATCTGGCATCATCATTATGCTTGCCAGATTATAACAACAAGACCTTTTGCATTTAAATAAACTTTTTCATGCTCCCTATCATTGTATTTGGTAACTCAATACTTTAATATATTCGTTCAGTATATTTATACAATTAAATTACCCAAAAGAGCATACTTCTTGCATTTACATTCCTTGGTATTCCCTTATCTTGTAAAGATCGCACACGTGTTACGTTACTTCGAGTTCATCAAGTGTATACCCATTCTCCAACCACTCTTTAATCCACTTAGGTCTACGTCCACGCCCATTCCATAATTCCCATTGGTTATTGGGATTTCTATAATGGCGCTCTTTGCTCACAAGATCAGCGATGTCAATTCCATGGGCATTAGCAATTTCAAGAATTTTTCGTCGCGCATTTTGTTTTTCCTTTGCTTGCCGTTTTTTTAATTCCACATCGATTTGTGTACGCATCTCTTGTAGTTCATCAAAATTCATATTTTTGAGATCATTCACCTTAATTACTCCCCTTGCAAAAAAGAATTTCTTTTTGCCATATTTTAAACACAATTATAGACAATTTCTGTCTATTTATTATCGAAATTAAAATTACGATGCATATATCACTTTGACGGAGATGTGCTTTGGACCACAAAGAACTGTTTATTGGTACATCAATTACCATCACTGCATCTTTTTTCAGCTCAATCGCTGGAACTGCTAAATGCAGTGCTCAAACACCATCACACCTCTCTGACTCTCATGAATCAGTAGTCAAAAGTAAATATAAATCGTCACTCTATAAGTTATGGCAATACGCAACAAAGAACAAGCCCTCTCTGTATATTGATGGTGTAGTTCATTATGACAAGAAAACCTCCCCTCATACACAACGGCTTTTTACTTCGTATAAATTTTTTTTGAAAAGATTTTTGCAACTAGAGAATTATATAAAACAAGCAGCTTCAATACAGTATCAAAGATTATTATTTTTTAAAAGCAGCGCCTTTCTTCGTGATTCCAATAATATTGGTTGGCGTAATGTACTATATTTTATTCCACACTTTTATCTTGTTGGTTGGATATTCGCATATATTAGAAATATTCTTAGAAGAGAACAAAGCAATAATCACAAGGAATATTCTAAGCTAAACAATCTCATTCTACAAATTTATAAAATCAAAAGACAACGAGAAAAAGCACAACACAGAATTAGCATTTGTATTAATAAAATTCTTCATAATAAGGTGTATTGCTAATGATTGTTCCAGATTTCACATTTTTTGCTGCTGCATACATATCCAATATGCCTCCCATGACATTTTCAGTTGTTGCCGAACAAGAAACGCGGGACAATGTCTATGTAACAGATGATAAAGATAACTTGTTCTATCAATCATCTCAGTTTAAAGAAACAATCGCAACAGCTAAACAGAGTGAACATAATTTTAACATAATTTTAGGGCAAATTAATGTTGGAAATGTGAAATTGTTTTCTCTTTTGGATGCGTTTGATTTTTGCAGAAATATTACAGCTGTACAAAGCGCTTTAACTTACTGCTATGAACAAACAACATCAAAGTGCATCTTTGAAAAAGCGACTTTGCAGTCTGTGCTGAATTTTTACAATGCAGAAAACTCAAACCACACCCGTATGCAAAAAATTACTTCATATATTGGAGTAAAAGCTGCTGTACGAGGAAATGAAGACTTGCAGGAGCCTGTAAAGCTTAAAAAAGAAGAACCAGAACAGACAACTAAAGTAGATTCTCTTCCTCTCTCTTCAAAAGGAGAGGAAGATGCATTTACACATAAAGAAAGTAGCGCCCACGATGCTTTTTCAGCTGAAGATTTTTCTTCATCGAGAAAATCGCTAGAGTGATGATTGATATTTTCACGAAAACCCAGAATTTTGATAGGATATTATAATGAAAGGTAGATAAGAAAATGTTAAAGCTCTAATTAGTAAGATTGAAAAAAATCTCTTCTAATTGAGGGCAAAGATAATGAAAATGATAGAACAAAACAGCGTTGATATGGCATTTAGTCAAAAAGCAGCACGTGAGATTACAGTCGTGATGCTTTCAGAAAGGGAATGGTATTTCACGTTTATTTCCGATGATCCAATCACCGGAAAACCAAATAAATATACGTTACTTACACAAAGAGGAAAACTAAGAACTTGGGCTGATCCAAAATATCTTTTTAAGTTTCTTCATGAACGAGGGGTCATTTGTGGGAGTTTTAATCTTAATCAGGATAAAGAACATGAAACAATTAAATATTCTTCACACAACAGCTCGTAATAAAATTGCTGCATTTTCTGCAGCTTTAACCGTATTTTTTACGGCACATCCCATATGCGCTCAAGCACAAGTTTTGGGCAAGGCAAAGACAGCTTTAGATGCCCTGAAAACAGATCTTATTGGACACATTATCCCTGTTGCTGCTGCCGTTATACTTTTATGCCTAGCAATTGGTTATGCAGGGCGCTATATCGGAAAAGATACATTCGTACGCTGGGCAATCGGGGTCGTTATCGCTGGTTCAGCAGCTGAGCTTGTCAAAATGCTATTTGGAACAGCTCCATAAATTATATGTAAGTATAATTTTAACAAAATAGATTTTACTTATTAATTTTAGATAAATTAGTAATAATCTCAATGATGTTGAAAATAACGATAAAACTCTTAAGAGAATAGAAAATGAAACAATTAAGTAAATCGAAATCAAAAAATAATCGAATTATTGCATTTTCTGCAGCTTTAACCGTATTTTTTACGGCACATCCCATATGCGCTCAAGCGCAAGTTTTGGGCAAGGCAAAGACAGCTTTAGGTGATCTGAAAACAGATCTTATTGACAATATTATCCCTGTTGCTGCTGCCGTTATCCTCTTGTGCTTAGCAATTGGTTATGCAGGACGCTATATTGAAAAAGAAACATTTGTACGCTGGGCAATTGGTGTTGTCATCGCTGGTTCAGCAGCTCAACTTGTTGGAATGCTATTTGGAACAGCTCCATGAATTATACGTAAGGATAATTTTAACAAAATAGATTTTACTTATTAATTTTAGATAAATTAGTAATAATCTCAATGATGTTGAAAATAACGATAAAACTCTTAAGAGAATAGAAAATGAAACAATTAAGTAAATCGAAATCAAAAAATAATCGAATTATTGCATTTTCTGCAGTTTTAACCGTATCTTTTATGGCACATCCCATATGCACTCAAGCGCAAGTTTTGAACAAAGCAACGACAGCTTTAGGTGCTTTGAAAACAGATCTTATTGACCATATTATCCCTGTTGCCGCTGCTGTTATCCTCTTGTGCTTAGCAATTGGTTATGCAGGACGCTACATCGGAAAGGATACGTTTGTACGTTGGGCAATTGGTGTTGTCATTGCTGGTTCAGCAACTGAACTTGTCTCAATGCTGTTAAAACCGTAATGAATTATACGCAAGTATAATTTTAACAAAATAGGTTTTATTTATCTATTGTAGATACACTGATAATAGTATTATTTAATGTAAAATAATAACACATAGCATTCATAAATGTTTATTGAAAGAATAAAAAATGAGAAAATTAAATAATTTCAAATCACAAAATAACAACAGAATCATAGCAATTTCTGCAGCTATAACGACATTTTTTATGACTCATCCTATATGTGCTCAAGCACAAGTTTTGAGTCCAGCAAACAAGGCTTTAAAAAGTTTACAAGATGATCTTGTTAAATACATTATCCCTGTTGCTGCTGCCGTTATCCTCTTGTGCTTGGCAATTGGTTATGCAGGACGCTACATCGGAAAGGATACGTTTGTACGTTGGGCAATTGGTGTTGTCATTGCTGGTTCAGCAACTGAACTTGTTGGGATGCTGTTTACTAAGTAATAATAAATTTAAATATAATTATTGGTTAAAAAAATGAAGAAATTGAATAATTTAAAGTCAAAAAATAATCGAACCATTCCAGCTTCTGTAGCTATAACCGCGTTTTTTATGACTCATCCTATATATGCTCAAGCACAAGTTTTGAGTCCAGCAAACAAGGCTTTAACAGCTCTACAAAAAGATCTTATTGACAATATTATTCCTGTTGCTGCTGCTGTTATACTTTTGTGCTTAGCAATTGGTTATGCGGGACGCTACATCGGAAAAGATACATTTGTACGATGGGCAATTGGTGTTGTTATCGCAGGCTCAGCAACTCAACTTGTTGGAATGCTGTTTAAAGCATAATGAATTATATATAAGGATAATTTTAACAAAATAGATTTTATTTATCTATCGTATATACACTGATGATAGTGTTATTTAATGTAAAATAATAACACATAGCATTCATAAATGCTTTCTGAAAGGATAAAAAATGAGAAAATTAAATAATTTCAAATCACAAAATAACAACAGAATCATAGCAATTTCTGCAGCTATAACAACATTTATTACGGCTCATCCTGTACATTCCCAAGCGCAAGTTTTAAAAGCTAAAGATGCTTTAACAGCTCTACAAACAGATCTTACTACCCATATTATTCCTGTTGCTGCTGCTGTTATACTTTTGTGCTTAGCAATTGGTTATGCAGGACGCTACATCGGAAAAGACACTTTTGTACGCTGGGCAATCGGTGTTGTCATCGCTGGTTCAGCAACTCAACTTGTCTCAATGTTGTTTAAAACATCGTAAAGTTAACGATAAATAAAGTTAATAACAAAACGAGTAGTAGCTGTATACCAGTAGTAATATCGCTCATACTACGAAAAAAGGAATATTATTTAGAGCAATTTTAATTAAAAGGGGATAAAAGATATGAAGCAATTAAACACACTTCAGGTAAAAATATATAAGATTAGTGTTATTGTTATCACTTCAGTTATGTTATTAATAACTCAATCTGCATATGCTCAGACGGAAACAAAGAGTTTAGATGTTTTCATAGGGATGCAATATGGATTAAGTATAATTATTCCTATCGTTGCTGCTATCATTCTTTTATTACTTTTGCTTATTTATATATTTCGCATTATCGCAAGAGCTACATTTATGCGATGGGCATTCAGTGTCATTATTGCTGGTGCAGCTTTTTATATTAGCCACATATTATTTCACCTCCAGTGACGAGAACATTCCATGAAATCGCAAGAAAAAAAAGAATTCCCCCTATTCAAGGGAGCAACACGTGTTCCAACGATATGGGGTGTTCCCATGATGCCATTTATCGTTATGGTTATGGGGGTTGCTGTTATTGCTATGACAGTAAGTATCTTTTTGTGGATTATAGCACCTCCATTATGGTTTATTATGGTGCAAATTACTAAAAACGATGATAAGGCGTTTCGTATCTGGTGGTTATGGATCGATACTAAATTTCGCAATCGCAATAAAGGTTTTTGGGGCGCATCAAGTTATAGTCCCTCTGATTATAGTAAAAGGAGATAAACATGACAGCTGTTGAAAGCAGCAAACGCCTTGCATCAGAGACACCTGTAAGCCTGTTTCTGCCTTATTCACATCATATTACAGATACAATTATTTCTACTAAAAATGCGGAATATTTATCAATTTGGAAAATTGACGGGCGTTCGCATCAAAGCGCTTCAGAAGAAGATATTTTTCAATGGATAAAAGAGCTTAACAATACTCTACGGGGTCTTGCATCAGCCAATTTATCATTTTGGACGCATATTGTGCGCCGCCGTGTTTATGAATATCCTGATTCAACATTTGATCAAATGTTTTGCTATCAACTTGATGAAAAATATCGACAAAGCTTTACTGGTTATAATTTGATGGTCAATGATTTATATCTGACTGTCATTTTTCAACCGATAGCGGATAAAATTATGTCGTTCTTTTCTAAACATGAACGTGAAACGCTTGATCAAAAAAAGATGCGACAAGACACATGTATCAAAGAACTCAATGACATCAATCGTACTTTAGGCCAATCTTTAAACCGTTACGGTGCAGAACTTCTTGGTGCTTATGAAAAAAATGGGCATGTTTATTCTTCTGCACTTGAATTCCTTGGAATGCTTGTCAATGGTGAATATCGCCCTATGCCAATTTGCCATGACCGTTTTGCTGACTATATGTCTGTCAATCGACCTTTTTTCTCAAAATGGGGCGCTCTTGGTGAACTGCGAACAACCAGTGGAATGCGTCGATTTGGAATGCTGGAAATTAAAGAATATGATGCAACAACCAAACCAGGACAATTGAATGTTTTGTTGGAAAGTGACTTCGAGTTCGTATTGACGCAGAGCTTTTCGGTGCTCTCCCGACATGCTGCTAAAGATTATTTACAACGGCATCAGCGTAATCTGATTGATGCACGAGATGTGGCAACGAGCCAAATTGAACAAATTGACGAAGCACTAAACCAGCTTATCAGTGGGCATTTTGTCATGGGAGAACATCACTGCACATTAACGATCTATGGTGATACAATTCAACAAGTTCGCGACCATATGGCCAAAGCAAGTGCAGCATTACTAGACGTTGCGGTACTGCCCAAACCTGTAGACTTAGCAATAGAGGCTGGCTATTGGGCACAACTTCCTGGCAATTGGAAATGGAGACCGCGTCCTGCTCCGATTACATCATTGAACTTTTTATCATTTTCATCTTTTCATAACTTTATGTCAGGAAAACCCACTGGCAACCCATGGGGACCAGCCGTCACAATTCTTAAAACAACCAGTAAAACGCCGCTTTATTTCAATTTTCATGCCTCCAAACTTGAAGAGGACTCGACAGATAAACGTTTACTTGGTAATACCGCGCTTATCGGACAATCTGGTTCGGGTAAAACCGTTTTACTCGGCTTTTTGTTAGCACAAGCACAAAAATTTAAGCCGACAACTGTTGTTTTTGATAAAGATCGTGGTATGGAAATTGCCATTCGGGCGATGGGTGGAAAATATTTAACATTCAAGCCAGGCAGAAAAAGTGGTTTCAATCCTTTCCAACTCCCACCCACACAAGAAAATCTTATTTTTTTGAAACAATTTGTTAAAAAATTGGCAGAAGCTGGTGGTGAAGTCACGCACCACGACGACGAAGAAATTAACAAAGCAGTTATGTCTGTTATGAGTGCTAACATTGACCGATCACTCCGTCGTTTGTCCTTTCTAGTACAATTTTTACCAAATCCACGTTTAAGTGATTATAATGCTCATCCATCTGTTCATGCTCGCTTACTAAAATGGTGTGAAGGTGGTGATTATGGGTGGTTGTTTGATAATCCCCATGATGCTCTTGATCTCTCAACACATCAAATTTACGGCTTTGATATCACGGAATTTTTAGATAATTTTGAAACTCGCACTCCAGTGATGATGTATTTGCTTTACCGCACAGAAGGCATGATTAGCGGACAGCGATTTATGTATATCTTTGACGAGTTTTGGAAGCCTTTGCAAGATCCGTACTTTGAAGATTTAGCGAAAAATAAACAAAAGACTATCCGTAAACAAAATGGTATTTTTGTTTATGCAACACAAGAACCTAGCGATGCCTTGGAAAGTAATATTGCCAAAACACTCATTCAACAGTGTGCAACTTACATTTTTCTAGCCAATCCCAAAGCAAATTATGAAGATTATACAAAAGGCTTTAAACTAACAGATGCCGAATTTGAACTCGTTAAAGGACTTGGTGAATTTAGTCGCCAATTCCTCATTAAGCAGGGTGATCAATCTGCGCTTGCAGAACTGAATCTTGGTAAATTCCATCTGACACGCGATGGAAAAACCATCGAACACGACTTTAGTGACGAGCTCTTAGTGTTATCAGGAACGCCTGATAACGCAGAGTTAGCTGAAAGCATTATCGCAGAAGTTGGTGATGATCCGGCAATATGGTTACCAATTTTCTTACAGCACGCAAAAAATGACAGGAGGGAAACATGAAAAAAAAGGTCATTTCAATAGTAGTTGTAATAACTTTAGGGATTTCAAACCCAGCGATGGCTTGGGTTTGGGGCGCTGGGGCGGCGGATTTGTCGGCATCCGTTCCAACGAAGTGGCCCAATTTTTTTGGAAGTTCATCTTCAAATACATCAAAGTCTAAAAAAACTCCACAGCAAAAGAAAGCGCCACCTGATGCCCAACTTCTCGATATGCTAAAAAAACACCTTGAGGAAGTAAAAAAGATACACGAATCTATAACGGGAAGCCAAAAATTCGATACTAAAAAACTTAAAAATGTACAAACAGATCACAGTAGCTTTTTTCTCAAAAATCCAGAGAATCTCTACAATAGAAATAAAACTTCTGCTCTATCTACATCATTTGAAAATATTTTAAAAGAAGAAGAAATTCCTGTCACTATCCATGAATCTAGCAGTTTTATCAACAAGCGCATCCAATATGCAGCCATCACTGATAAAGCCGTAAGTTTAAAAACTTTTCAAGAAGCAAACAATCGTTTTCAGCAAATTGAAGAACTATTAAACGAAATCACGACAACAAAAGATCTAAAAAGTATTGCCGAGTTACAAGCACATATAATTGGAATGCTTGCTATGCTACAAAATGAAACAGCAAAACTACAAATGGTTACACATTTACGCAACGCTGAACATACACTTATCAAACAACAGAAAGATAAGCATAACATAAAAATTTTGAATAGTAAAAACACGAAAATGCCTACCATAAGATTTATTAGGTAAAGCTTTTATAATAACATTTTGTATATTATTTTCCTGTATGCTCGTAAAAAGAAAAAGTTAATGCGTAATACTCAATTCTCTCTCATAGATCGAAAAGGTCTACGAAGTTTCATTTTATCCTTAAAAAATTCAACGAAAAATGCTTAAAAATCATATAAAAAGTTGAAAATTCGTTAAAGAGGAATGCCATGAACTTCACTATGTTCACGCAACTTTTCGATAAAATTAACCAGGT
>NZ_JBHIPW010000014.1:0-4350 GCF_042196265.1 Bartonella sp. AP1QHHD | reverse complement strand
GCTCATGTCTATGGCAATGCCAAGGTAATTGGCTATACTGAGATTGGTGGTGATACCAAAATTGGTGGCAATTATAAAGAATCTGTTATCACTGGTGATATTGTTTTTACAACTGTAAATGACGCGCGGGCGCGGCGGGGGCACCCCCCTTTAAACATTTCATTCTAAAATTTAAATCTCTATAAAGGAATTGTGCTATGCAAAAAAAAGTTTGCACTCACAAATGAGACACGTGTATTTAATAATCAAACTCTTTATCGCATCCAAGCATTAAGGGATTTTGACGATGTTAAGGCTGGTGCCTTGGGTGGTTTTATTGAAAATGAAAGTAACCTCTCTCATGATAGCAATTGCTGGGTCTATGATGAGGCTTGTGCCTACGGTCATGCAAGAGTGTATGAAAATGCAAAAATACGCCATTTTTCTCAAGTCTGTGGTCAAGTTTATGGCAATGCTGAAGTCTATGGAAAGCTTTTATCTCTCAATATGCTAAAGTTTATGACCATGCTTTTGTCTATGGCAATGCTCATGTTTATGGCAATATTTATGGTAATGCTCATGTGAATGGTAGTGCCCGCGTTCTTGCTGATGCTCATATTTATGACCATGCGCATGTTTCTTATGATGCTACGGTTTTTAGTTATGCACGCGTTTATGGTCATGCCAAGGTTTGTGGCTCTGCTTGCATTTATAGCCATGCAAAAGTTTATAATTATGCTGTTATTAATGGTCGTGCTAAAATTTATGGCAAGGTTTATGGAAATGCTTGTGTGAGTGGCTCTTGTGAGATTTATGGCTCTGTTTTTGGCAATGCTAAAATCTCATATTGTGCAACGATCTGGGGGCGTGTTTATGGCAATGCAAAAATCAATAAAAAAAGCAAAGTAAGGTTGGTTCCAAAAAAATGTGAGGTGTATGAAAGGGATAATGTTGTCAATATAACTGATAAAACAGAATAAAAAGAGACATGGGGGCGTGCATTCTTTATGGTTATAAACGCATATAAAATGCATTGCTATAAACATATCATAAAAGAGAGAGTAACATAAAAAAGCCGTGTCGAAAGTGATATGACGCGGCTTTCAAATAGCGTTTTTTATTGATTAAAATGAATCATCCACAATGGAGTAATCAGTGCATATATACAAAACGTATCATATTGCAAGCGCTCTATTATCTTTATGAAAACTTATCAAAAGGAATGTAAATGATGCGTTTGATTTTTACTCACTCATTTGAATGAGAAAACCTATAAACGCTTTTTGTTGCTCTCAAACGTATCAAAACGCTCGGTAGCTTTAATAATTCAATCAAAAGCAAATGCATATTCAATAAATATCTGCAAAAAACGTTCTTTTTAGCTTGCAAGCATTGGTTTTTAAAAGCAGCTTTTCATAAGATAAATAAACAAACGCTTTTATAAAATGTAAGGTTTTTAAATTTTTTCTGCTGTGAAAGCTAAATCTTAGTTTTCTCATAAATGAAACGTTCTTAAGAGCAAATGATAACTAAGTTATAACTGTAATAAAAAAAAGTTTTAACGTTTCTTATAAAGATCTCATTTTATGTTTCAAACGTTTAAACGTGCATTTAAAGAGCTTTCATAAGCGTATTTGTACTTTTCATTAAAACCTAATTTCTTTAAATATTAGCCGGTCCATTTTGGGGATGTTATCTTAGAATAGAGCATTCTTAAATATTACAGCTTTTGACTCAAAATTGAGTAAAAACCCATACCTTATGATGTTACAATGGTTTTGAAGTTTGTTTGCTTATCTTTGTCTTAATAGCTGCCCCCAATTTGAGGAGAGCTCATTTGGTTTCGTATTTTAAACTATAACTTTTAAAACGTTTTTAGTACCAAATCTAAAGTAGATAGTTATTCTACTGCCATGGCATTATTTGCCTTCATTTTTTGTGGAAGCGAATAGTTCCGTTCTTAAAGACTAGCCTGCAATCTATTCATTAAAAGGCTTTTCATTTCATAAGATATAGCGTTTTGAATTTCATGACCTTTATTTCCTACCTCGGTAAAAAATACCGTGGTTATAAAATCGATCTTGTCTTTAAATCCTTTTATGCAATCTTTATAAATTAAATCTATAAGCTTATAAAAGTTTTAAATGATTACCTTCTTATAGGATACTATAACAACTTTAGATTTTGCGCTCCCCAATTTTGAGAACTGCAAATCTTGTGTTTTTATCATGCGATTAACAATCCAATCATTAAAACAAGATGTGATCTTTAAACATATGTTATCGATTATTTCAAACAACTAAATTTTAAACAATGTGATTTGTGCTGTGATAAAAACGTATCATAAAATTTATGAACTGTTATGAATGATAGCTGCTTTTCATTTCATTTGAACGTTTACATGCGTTATAACATTTACATCATGATTTGCTTTTTATGGTCTATTCATGCATGGCAATCTTATATAAAAAATGATCAAATGAATCATGCATAAAAGTGTGGATTCTTAAGTGGATTCATATAAAATAATTTCACACAACCTATTGACTTTATTTCGTTTTTTGATATTATACCTTTCCAAATAAGAGATCAAACCATCCTTGCCAATTTTATTCCCAGCATTCTCAGCAGCCTTAACCACTGCTTCTTTTAAAATGCGCGTCATTTTATTTGGAACACCTTTGACACGCCCTTGACCTGCCTTTGGTGGTATACGCTTTTTAATGGGTTGTGGAGCCTGCTGTGTATTTTCTGATGTCATAAAATACGCCCTCCAGATAATAAAAAACCCCGCACTTGCGGGGATTTCAAACTGCACTGCCTCTCGTCTAGATACAATACGACAAGTGCCGTATTTGTCATTAAATACGATTTGCAACACTTTGTCAACAAGAAAATGACACGTATTGTGTTATTTTATTTTTTTACCTAAATATGGTATTTTAAAAGGCAAAAATAATATGCATTGTCGCTATTATCTTCAATCTTTATATATATTTTTTCTATGTCCAATAGCTAAAACCAACACTACAAGCTCTCTATCGTAAAGATCGCATAGTACTCTATAGTCTCCCACACGACATCTCCACAAGCCAGACAATTGACCTCTCAAAGGCTTCCCTACTACACGCGCATTTTCAAGAGGAGCAACGTGTTTATCTAAAAAATCAACAATCCTCCGTGCTTCTTTTTTATCGCATTTTTTTAAAAAACTAAGAGCTTTTTTTTCATATTTAATCGTCCAAGCCAAGCTCTTTCCTCACTTCTTCAGAGCTGTAAAAAGTTGCATCTCCATTTCGAATACGCTCTCTTACTTGTGAGGCTAAATAATAATCCTCTGCTTCTTCTATTCCACGTTCAATAATCTCACGTAAATAAAAAGACTTTGTGCGTCCTGTTTTAGCAGCTAAATTATTCAAACGTGTCTCAAGATCACTTGGCAATCGAATAGATATCGTCATAACGCAATCCTCATATTTGTATTCATTGTAATACAAATACAACATATTGTACAGAAAAACGTTTCACATCACGCTTTTTACTTTGTTACAGTGAAATGTTTATGAAGCGCATTAAGAACAATACGCAAAGAACTAACAAGATGTGGTAGCGATTGATCTTCTATAACAAGATATTGTAATGCAGCATAAAGATTATACTGTCTATAGAGGCATTGCGTTTCTTTTAGTGCCTCTTGCACGGCTTTATAGTGATTGGTTGCTTTTTGAACCCACCGTTCAAGACTATTGGGGTCTGAATTTGTAGACACATCATCATAAACAGCGCTTGGCAGACTTTTTGCACATGAGTAGTTATTTTTCACTTCAAGATATTGTTGCGCGGCGTCGTATTGCTCTTGAGTAACCACACCTTGCAAACAAAGCCGCCCTATGTAAGTACCAGAAAGTGGATTTTTTGCCTCCTGTAGCGTAAAACCGAAGCGCTTTGCACGTATCTATTGCCAATTTATCAACGGCTTCACGCGGTGCTTTTGCACGTGATATACGTCCGTTTGGTTCTCTTACCTGCCCTCCTATTTTAGGGCGTCCCCTCTTTTTATTTCTTTTCACAGATAACCTCAGACACCTGTTTAACGTTTTCCCAAATTTCCTCTGAGTTTGAATTTGTTTTTGCATCCAAAGCCGCTACAAGTATTATCAACACGCCGCCTATACAAAAGGCTGGAATTTTTTTCCAATCATCATCATCATTCATCATCCACGCGATGATAATGACCATCATTACAATTAGAAAGCCTGCTGATATATTACAGAATGTCTCAATCTTATTATTATGTTGTAATGATTTTATCTCCTGATCTGTAATAGTATAGTTATAAACTGGCTTAGATTTACAGATTGCACTAAAGGT
>NZ_JBHIPW010000013.1:0-2496 GCF_042196265.1 Bartonella sp. AP1QHHD | reverse complement strand
GGGAGATGGAGCAGAGGAGTATTTTTACAACCTCTACGAATATGAAGACGGCACAAGAGAGTGTGAAAAGTTTGACGGTGGTCAGTATTACACCATACCAGAAAATGCGGATTTTAGTACCAAAGCGCAAGTGAAAGCATGGGTTTACGGGGGTGCTATTCCGAAAAGCGTTCTCAATTACGAACCTCTTATAGACGAGATCAATAAAGAGATCAAAAAATTATCAGAAGCCGCTTGACAATGTGGCGACAATATGAATAATCGAATCAGGTGCCTAAGAAACACCTTAAACACATAGCGGATAGATTGCCGAAACAATCTTTTCACCGCCAATTAAAAACTTTGACTCGTTGTATGCTACAAGCATATAATGATATTGTCGGGTGTGGTTATGCTATACAATACCCTTTTGGGAAAGGCGTAACGACGGGCTATGTGCCGTGTTTCTTAGCACCCGGCGCTCTTTAATTGAGTGTCATTAAGAAACCTTTAAGCACATAGGAGCCAAATTATGGCACAGTATTTAATTGATATACATCAAACCACGATTAATGGTGATATCGTTCAAACAGTCAACGCACGTGAATTACATGCGTTTTTGGAAATAGGTAAAGATTTTTCCAATTGGATTACTGACCGTATCAAAAAATATAATTTATTAGAAAATCAAGACTTTGTTTGGTCGCCAAATTTGGCGAGCAAAGGCAGAGGTGGTCACAATCGTAAAGATTATCACCTCACATTAAGTGTAGCCAAAGAACTTTCTATGGTTGAGAACAATAAGAAAGGTAGAGAAGCGCGTTTATACTTTATTGAGTGTGAAAAACGGTTAAAACAAGTAGCAACACCACAGATAGCTGCATCACAAGTTGATTATTCCAAACCCGAAGCATTACTTGGTGTCTTGAATCACTTACAAAGTCAAATTGAGCAAAAGGATAACACCATTACCGAATTAACACCAAAAGCAAAAGCTTTGGATGGTTTAAAGCGCTCTGATGGTTTGTTTGGTCTTATTGAAGCAGCTAAGATGTTGGAAGTACGACCAAAGGACTTAACCGACTACTTGCGTAAACATGATTGGGTCTATCGTCGTGCTCCAGGGGCGCCTCTGTTACCTTATCAGGATAAGATCAAGAAAGGATTCATGGATTGTCCTGCTATCACCATTCAAAGACCGGATGGTACAGAAAAGGTGCTCCCTTCAACGAAAATCACATCTAGAGGATTGGCATGTTTGAGAGAACAAATCCATGGAGGTGTACAATGAAGATAGATACCAACTTCTTATGCGATTTATGGATAGCATTATCTCAATTTTCTAATGATGAAAATGTGAGCGACAAAGATTGTAGTGCTCTGGTTCAAACTATGAATGCAATAGAAAAGGTTCTAGTTTTAAAACTTCAAAATGACGTGCCTAATATTACAAAGATTTTGGCAATTCTTACAGATTTTGGAGCTTCAAAGCTACCACATAGCACGGATTCTTTGTTGAAAGCTTATGAACCAAGTTTAGAGAGTCCCATTAAAAAGGTTGCTTAATTTAAAAAATATGCCTCCCTTCCCATCTTTAAAAGTGGGGAGGAAGTTAAGCCGCATTTTTGATTGTGATAACANGGATAATTTGGATCAAGAATGCGTCTTGCTTCTGTTTCTTTTTTACCCAAACGATGTGCCAATTCTGTTTTTGTGATATTCGCTTCATTAAAGGCTTCTACCACTGCGAGCTTAAGAGCATTCCACGCATCTACCGTAACCTCTACAAGGTCTTTATACTGTTGTCGCATTGGTAAAGGCAAACCACGCATAGGATAGCTCCGTAATGCTAACCCTAAAGCTTCAACAGCATTCTCTAATGCCTCTGCTCTATTTTCTCCAGCTGTTATTGCTTCTGGTACATCTGGAAAGGTTACAATAAAACCACCATCTGGATCAGATTCCAGCTTTGCTTGATACGTGTATTCCATGTTTAGGTCTCCTCGCCATGATCGAAATGCTTTTGAAACGAAAAACTAAAAGCGTTTGAATTATAAATTTCATATTCCCAATTGCTTTTTTATTATCTTCACGTAAAGTGGCGTTAATTCACCCGATTTTATAACAGTTGTTTTGTCTCCAAAAGTTACCAAATAATGTGACCCTTTACCTGCATCAGGAGCTTCACTGTAATGAATGCCTCTTTTTCTGGCTTCTTTACGTAATTCCCTAAGCAGTGCTTCTCGTTTCATTTAGCCTCCCCTTTCTGCATAAAATGAATATCGCACAAAAAGGTTCGATTGTCAACAATAAATCGAACAAAAAAGTTTGATACAGACTTTTAAATGAAAGGATATTTATTAAAAAGTTAAAAGCAGAAATAAGAAAGCGATGCCATTTGTGTGACATGGTTTTTTGATGAATAATTTGTCAAATAATATTATAATGTAATACTTAAAAAACTGTTATTAATTAACTGAAATAATTGCATAAATATGCAAATTATGCTAACATTTT
>NZ_JBHIPW010000012.1:0-43152 GCF_042196265.1 Bartonella sp. AP1QHHD | reverse complement strand
TTTGGTAAAATTTTACGGAAACTTCGCATTGATCACTCCGAACGCCTCTTAGATATGGCTAAGAAATTAGACATATCTGTAGCATTTTTATCTTCTGTCGAGATTGGCAAAAAATCTGTTCCTGTAGGACTGGAGGAAAAGATCATAGAGCTTTATGGTTTAGATAAAGAGAAGGCTTCTCTCTTAAAAAAAGAAGCCTATTCTTGTCGAAAAAGCATCATCATAAAGCCTTCTACTTCGTTGCAACGTGAAACTGTTGTTGCGTTTATGAGACTTTTAGATGGCTTACATCAAGAAGCGTTAGCAGACTTCAAAGAAACATTAGAAACATTGTGCGAAGCGTGCTTTATAGAGAAATGTTAGAAAATCCTATTCCCTTAACTTTATTAAGGTATCCCTCACTTAAAAAAACATATGTAAAATCAATAAATTATTGTTGATATAAAATGCAATGGTGGGCGTGACAGGGATTGAACCTGTGACCCCTACGATGTCAACGTAGTGCTCTCCCGCTGAGCTACACGCCCATTCATTGATGTTGCATACACCATATAGAATGCCAAACGTCAATGCCTAATTTTATTTTCTCTTTCAACAGATGCAAATAACTTTAAAAAATACTTTTTAAGCAGCGATAAGGATCTTTTCAACTTCATTGACGAGTTCACGTAAGTGAAATGGCTTAGAGAGAACCTTTGCATCAGGAGGGGCATCACTATTTGAATTGAGTGCTACCGCTGCAAAACCCGTAATGAACATTACTCGTAAATCGGGGTCAATCTCAGTAGCACGTCGTGCAAGTTCGATTCCGTCCATCTCTGGCATCACAATATCAGTCAGGAGAAGGGAAAATGGCTCTTCTTGTAAACGTTCATATGCGCTAATACCATTATCGAAATCGGCGACTTCGTAGCCTGCACGTTCTAGGGCTTTTACGAGAAAGCGACGCATATCGTTATCATCTTCTGCGAGCAGGATTCGTTTCATGATTATATTCCAATGGCTCCATTTGTCAGAGTTTTGCCGCATCAATTATACAATATAGAGTATTTATAAAAAAGATGGTAAAAGGCTCATAATTGAAATGAATGGCAAAATGGTTAATTCTTACATTCTGATTCAAAATACAGCATATTCGTTGTGAGTTGGTTAAATTCGAAATATATGTGATTTTGAAAAAAGAAGGGGTTCTCTAAAACTACTAAGATGATTCATTACTATCTTTTCTTTTAAAGTTACTGATTATTATCAGAATTCCATTAAAAAACTTATGAAAATCGTTATTGTAGGGTTTTCATATATCGAGAAATTAGAAGAATATTATGTTAATTTATTGTTTTTAAAAAGTTCTCCTAAGAAATAGAAATTTTATAGTTATTTGTTTTTATAGAGATTTGTAATAAATATTATAAATGCGCTTTATTTCCATTTTTTTCCTTAAATAGATGAAAACTATTGTTTTCCTAGATATAATATTAAATTATCACTTAATAACAGATCAAAAATAGTATTTTGATGCTTTATTTGTAAATATGTATCATGTTATATTAAGATAGATTTATTATTTTTATTTATATAAATAGTTTTTTTATTAGAATGCGTGGTGAATATTTAGGTCATGGCTTGCCTGTAAAGGCTAGAAAACGAATCATATGAGTGGTTGGAAAGAAAAAACTATTATATTTAAAAGTGTTTGTAGATTCAATGCTCGTAGAAATTTTCTTTTTTGATGGGGTGGAGCGGAAATTAAGGTTTAGTGTTATTTTACAGATATATTATCGGGAATAAAGGCATCAAATGCAGCCCAAAATTGTTTTTTATAATCTTCGTTAACCATAATTGTATCCAGTTCAGCGCCTGTAATAGTAATACTTTCTGTTAAACGTGTGTGTTGGCATAATTGCCGCACTTCAATGTTGTTTGCAATATTGTTTTGATTGGCAAGAATAAAGAGTGTTGGGATTCGTAAATTTCCATGAAGTACATTTCTCTTCATAGAATCAATCGCATTAAATACTGAAGCCATCCATTGGGATGTTGGGGGCTTAATGGAAGGGAGCGGCACTTTATGTATGTGTCCCAATTGTATATTTTTTTGTTTTGTCTTGTTTAATTTTTTCCCATCTTTCACTGGTATAAAGCCAAGACCTATATCAGAAAGAAATTGTGTTAATTTATGTTGAAAACTATTCGTTTTATTGCCGAATGGAGCAAAAAGAGGAGAAACACAGAGCAATCTATTAAACTGATGATTAATGAGATCTAATCCGCTAAGTGCTATCAATCCACCTATGCCATAGGTGAGCATAGAGTAAGGCGGCGGATAATTAGGATAAACAATATTTTTAAGAAATTTATATAAGTCATTAATATCATTATTTATATCAAAACAATGATGTCGACTTTGTTTTCTTATCTTGAAGGATATTTTTTCTTGATCAAAGCAGTCAAGTATTGCTGTATGAAAACCGCGTTTAGAAATTTCATTCATTAATAAAAAATATTTTTCTAAAGTATTTGCGTAGCTTTTGAGAATAACAATTGTTCCCTTAGATTTTTCCACCTCAGGATATGTTATAGCAAAACGAATTTCGTGATCTATTGCTATTTTAAGAGTATCATGATGGATATTAAGAGAAGTGGAACCCCAGTCTATGGGATAAAGAGGTGTTTCCAATTGAAATCCTTTACAGTGTATTTGCCGTTTAGTGCTTTGACATTTATGTAATGAAGAAAGAGGATTAAAAAAGGGGTATATTGCTTTTTAGATAGTTTTTATCAATTTAGGTCCCAAAGAGTTGAAATAAAGAAAAACGATTACTAGATAATATAGTGCGGTTGCCATGATGGGGCCGCAGGTTCACAAGTAAGTTTGCCATGTGGGAACTTTGTGAATTAATTATAAATTATAGTCGCTCTAGAGGAGGGCAATATTATGCGTCAAGTAGATTTTTCACCATTTTATCGTTCCACAGTAGGTTTTGATCATCTTTTTAACTGGTTTGATTCTAGAACACAACCAGACGAAGTTTCTTCTTATCCCCCTTATAATATCGAGCGTTTAACTGAAGATTCTTATAGAATTTCTATGGCTGTTGCTGGTTTTTCTCAAGATGAAATTGATATTGAAACGCATTGTAACCAGCTGATCGTTAAGGGAGACAGAAAGTCTAAAAATGATGATGAAGAGCGAGAATTCCTTTATCGAGGTATTGCTTCGCGTGCTTTTGAACGGCGTTTTCATTTGGCTGATCATGTTAAGGTTATTGGGGCAGAACTTGGAGATGGGCTTCTTCATATTCAGCTTAAAAGGGAAATGCCAGCTGAATTAAAACCCAAAAAGATAACCGTACAGATGTCACCATCCATTACAAAAAATGATAACAGCGACGTTATCGTGTAAAGAAAATTTAGAAAATATGAGATCGGATAATTATAAATTTTTCTGAAGAATAAAAAACGCGAGGCAAAAGGTCTCGCGTTTCGTATGTGTTTTCCTAAGAACGAAGCGCATTTTAATAAAACAGCTTATCTCGAATTTATGATAAAATATCATTGCACATTATTCTACGTTGAAGAAAAAAATCATGTGTGTGCAATTGAAATGCATAATAATTCACTTTTTAAGTAAGCTTATTTTATAGCATTTTAAAAATGGTCGGAGCGGCGGGATTTGAACCCACGACCCCTTGACCCCCAGTCAAGTGCGCTACCAAGCTGCGCTACGCTCCGAGTTCGTGTAAAACGATTAAATGACTGTTTCTTTAAAGGCAAGAGAAAAAATAAACAGAATAAAATCTAAAATGCTTTTGCACTTAGAGCTTTTGAAAGTAAAAATTTTGGACATCAATATTTTGTTGTTAATTCAAGATAAATAACGAATTTGTAAAATTCTTTGTGATCATTAAATTTTTAGCTTTATAGTTAATAGATGTATGCATTTAATTACTTTTGAGATTGTGAGGAGGGGGGTAAGATTGGTGACTTTAGGGGTATGAATTGGAGCAAATGAGTGCGGAAGGTATATTGTTTTCTTACCTAATCGTTACTTTTCTAAAAAGATAAGGATTTTCAAAAGAAGAGGAGTGAATGTATGGTTTTGAAAAGTTTCGTTTTTTTAGAGTTTTATAGATGAGGTATTTTGCATTTTATGTGGATAAAAAATTGTAAGTTCTGGATTGTATAATTACAAATCTCATTTTACGGGTATGTATTTTTATCCAAATAAACAAGGTCAGAATGCTTTAATTTATGTTTCGTTTTTTTTCTAAAAGATCAGATAAAATATTATAGAGGAAAAACTTTCAAAGTGTCTATTGAACTAAGAAAAGAGTAAACTATGAGCCGTTTTTCGGTAATAAATTTGACGCAAGCAGCAGTGGATCGTGTTAAAGCGATTATGGATGCAAAAGATGCACAGGGTATTCTTGTTGGTATCAAAAAAGGTGGTTGTGCAGGGATGGAGTATACAATTACTCTTGTCAAAGAAAAGGGGATAGCTGCGGATGTTGTTGAAGTGAATGGTGCCCGTGTTTTTGTAGCACATGATGCGGTATTATTTTTATTAGGAACGCAGATGGATTATGAAGTGACAACGTTGCGGTCTGGTTTTGTCTTTAAAAATCCTAATCAAGTTTCAGCATGCGGGTGTGGCGAATCGGTGGAACTTCGTCCTGCTACGCAGGATCAATATAAAACAAATTGAGCTGAGCTAAATTATAATTTAGTAATTTTAGAGGGGCTTGTTCTTTTAGGTAGAAGAAATCTACTATTTTTTATCGTTCATTTTTAGCTTGCTTCCAAAGTGCTTCCATTTCATTCAAGGATGCGTCAGTGAGTGTTTTAGATTGAGTGGATAGCTTTTCTTCAATATAGGCGAAACGATTTCGAAATTTTATATTCGTTTTTTTTAATGCTTTTTGTGAATCAATCGCTAAGTGGCGCGCGAGATTAAGAAGTATAAAGTAGAGATCTCCAAACTCTGCTTCTATTTCTGAGTTTTGTTTACTTTTGATGGCTTCTTTGAGCTCTTCCAGTTCTTCTTCTATTTTTTCAAAAACTTTATCACTTTTTTGCCAATCAAAACCTACTTTAGCTGCTGCTTCTTGTAAAGCAAGTGCCTCTTGGTTTGCTGGCTGGATTTGTTTTACTGTTGCGAGTATGCTTGTGGAGGAATTGTTGTTTTTTTCTTCGCACATTCTTTTTTGTTCAACCTGTTCTCTTTTTTTTATATATTCCCACTCCTCTTTTATAAATCCTCGTTTTTTTTGCTCGGCATTTCCAAAAACATGAGGATGGCGTCGAATCATTTTTTCCGTGATTGCATAAACAACATCTTCAAAAGTAAAGCTGCCTTCTTCTTGTGCTATGGTAGCATGATAGACAACTTGTAAAAGAAGATCCCCAAGTTCTTCACAGAGATCCTTTCGATTTTTTCGTTCAATGGCATCGATGACTTCGTAAACTTCTTCGAGCATATAGGGTATGAGGGATTCAAAAGTTTGTTTTTTATGCCAGATACAACCATTATCAGAGTTTCGTAATGCAGTGATAATTGTAGTGAGATCTCTGATATCTTTTGAGGCTAACATTTTGCACTTCCTTTGTAAGCAATAGAGCTTATGTTAGATGTCCCAACGTCTATGTAACCACATCCATTGTCCAGGATATTCACGGACCCAAGATTCAACAATATCATTTAATTTTTGCGTAGAAGCAGCTATATCGATATCATTTTTTTCATCACGTGGAAGTTCTACATGTTCATATAACTCTAAACGATGACGTCCACTAGGCAAACGAATACAACGTGCTGGATAAATATCACAGTCATATTGTCGAGCAAGTTTTATAATTAAGGGGTTTGTTTTAAGAGGTCTGTTAAAAAATGTTCCCATGATACCGCGGCGAAATTTTTGATCAACGAGCATACCAACATTTTCACCTTCTTCTAATTTGGCTGCTAATGCCCATGCTGCACCGGCCTTGGAGGGAACAAGATGTCCCATAGAAGTTTGTCGTGCTTTAAGGATTCGTTTGGCAACATAGGGATTATTGGGTGGTCTAAATAATACCGTAACATTAAGATCAAAACTTTGTGCACAAATAGGCAGAAGTTCAAAATTGCCAGTATGTGCGGTGAAAAAAATATGTGGTTTTTTTTCATTTTTTAATCGCTCAAATATTTCAATGCCTTTAACCTCAATGAAACCTGGCTCGTCTGCATGAGGATCAAAATCAAAAATTTTATCAAGAAAAATATATTCAGCTAGGAAACGTCCTATATTTTCCCACATTTCTATTGCAATCGCACGGAGTTCTTGCTCTGTTTTTTCTGGATATGCACTCCTAAGGTTTGCAAGTGTGATTTGATGACGATGTACAAGGGGACCAATTTTTTTTGCTAACCAAGCAAAAAAAGAAATTCCCATTTTGGCTGGAAAACATTTTAGAATAAATAAAGAACCAAAGAGTAGATATGCCCATAACAAGTAGGATATTTTTTTAGCTATAATTTTAATACGATATATGAGATTTTTAAGAGAAAGCTTCATCATGATTTAATCGATTTTAAGGATAATTTTACCAAAAACATCACGACTCTCCATTCGTTTTAAAGCTGTATCAATTTCATCCAGCCCAACAATTGTATCAATGACAGGGTGTACGGCTTTTTGTGCCATTTTTTGCATGGCATTTTTCATATTTTCCATACGGCAGCCAAATGAACCGAATATCTTGAGCTGTTGCTGGAATAATTGCATGAGATTTATTGGTGCTGAAACACCAGAGGTAGAACCGCAAGTCACTAAGCGTGCTCCTTTTTTCATACATAACAGAGAACCGTTCCATGTATCGACACCAACATGCTCAAAAACAACATCAACACCTTTTTTTTGGGTTAATTTACGCACTACACCTTCAAAACGATCTTTACGATAATTAATCACATGATCTGCCCCAAGAGAGTGCGCTTTTGCAATTTTTTCATCTGAACCTACAGTTGTGATAACTGTACAGCCCATGTGTTTTGCAAGTTGAATGGCTGCAGAACCAATACCTGAGCCACCAGCCTGTACCAGGATTGTTTCTCCTGCTTGTAGTTTTGCGTTATCGAAAAGCATATGTTCTACGGTACCAAAAGTAATTGGAGCAACTGCTGCTTGCAATTCATCACATTGGGGAGGTGATGGAACTAATAAACGTGCTGGCAAATTGACAAGCTCACACGCAAATCCATCAAGGTGAAAACCATAGACTCCCTTTACATTACTGCAAAGATTATCCCGTCCTTCATGACAAGCTTGGCATACTCCGCAGGTTTGTGCACCATAAATTGAGACAATCTGTCCAAGTTGGAGATGTTCAACGCCATCTCCTATTTGTATAACCTCACCAGAGGCTTCTGCACCAATGATGAGTGGCATTTTTCTTTTCGCAAAAGCCATGCCACGCCATCCCCATACATCAATATGATTAAGAGCAACGGCTTTTATCCGCACAGTTACTTCACCTATACTAGGTGAAGATGGCGGGGAAATATTGGTGATTTCAAGCCGACGATCATCGAAGAGTTTCAGTGCACGCATTATCATCCCCCTTAAATATATTATTGGTTAGCGTTATAAAATTTTATTATTAAAGGATTATCCTTTATATGCAGTGATAACAAGACTCATATTTTGACCACCAAATCCAAATGAGTTTGACAAAACCGCATTGACACAGGACTTACGGCTATGATGAGGAACAACATCTAAAGGGATAGTAGGGTCAGGATTATCATAATTTATTGTCGGTGGAAGTATTCCCGATTGAATGGTTAAAAGCGAAAAAACCGCTTCTATTGCACCAGCAGCAGTTAATGTATGCCCAATCATTGATTTATTAGAAGAGACAGGAATATGCTCTAAAAGATCACCGAATACTGTTGATAATGCAAGATATTCCATTTTCTCATTTTCAGGTGTTGAAGTTCCGTGGGCATTAATATAGTCAATTTCATTGATGGTTATTTTTGCATCGTCTAAAGCTTTGCGAACGGATTCAATTGCTGGTGATGCATCGGGTTTTGAACGTGTACGGTGAAAGTCATCGGCGGTTTCTCCACAGCCAGCTAAAATTCCTAAAACTGTAGCATTACGGTTTAATGCGCTTTGAAGAGATTCAAGAACAAGAGCGCCTGAGCCTTCTGCCATAACAAAACCATCTCGATCACGGCTAAAGGGTTTTGCTGCTTTTTCTGGAGGCTCATTCTGAGTTGAAAGAGCAGATAGTAGCGAAAAACGAATAAGAGATTCTGCTGAAACTGATCCATCTGTCGCAATTATGAGAGCTCTATTTGTCTCTCTCCGTCTAATAGACTCAACACCTAATTGAATTGCTGTTGCACCAGATGCACAGGCAGTGGAAAGTGTAACAGGAAGTCCTTTTGTGCCAAATGTTTTTTGAAGTTTTTCTGCAATTGCACCAAATTGTGTGGATTCAAAAAGCGTCTCATGGAGTTTATCCTTACAGACTTTAAGAAGATGTGCATAAGAAGGCTCATTATTGAATTCTTCCTCTTGATCAAGACTAAAACGTGCTTTCCATTCAAGTTCAACAGGAGGAGCAGCTAGAAAGAGTGGTCCATTAAAATTTTTTTTATCAATAGCAGCTTGTTCTAAAGCTTCTTCAGCAGAAAGATGTGCAAGCTTCTCAGAGAGAGCTGAAGCACCAAGTGTACTTTCTTTAAGAAAATCAATTGTTCCAGCAATATATGTATTTAATCCCTCAACGGGAAAACGTGTTATTTTGTGGATACCACTTACACCGCTTGTTAATTTTTGCCAATTTTCATGTTTCCCTTGCCCCAGTGATGTGACAATGCCTGCACCAGTTATTGCTACAAGTGGACGCCCAAAATGATCATGATATTTCACTATAGAAATTCCCCTTCAAACAGCAGTAAGACGCACAATACCTTCAGCTCTTTTTATACCAATCGTTGTAACAAATATTTCACGTACTTCTTTAGAAAAAGGTTTTTCATGAGGACTTAACGCTGGAAAACCGCGTTTTTTTTCAATTGAAAGTGCTGCAAGAGCTAAAGCTAGAGGAAATTGTGCTTCCCGCATATAACCAAATAATGTTGTAATGCCACGGTAAGATAGATCAGCATTATCAAGAGCATTTTGTTCTGCTTTTGTTGCTTCGTGAGCTCCTGAGGCTGCTGAAATGGCTAAGGCAGATTTAGCGCCCGCAGTTTTTAACATTGTTGCAATTGAATCTCTAAGTGGAATTTTGGTTCTATCTGTTTGGTCTGTAATAATTTGGCTAATTTCAGCATAAGCACGTGCATTGCGTTTTTTGGCATGTTCTCCACTTTCAATAACTAGGAAGATACCACCAGAACCGGCTATGACACCGCCGCCTGGGTAGATTCCACGATTCCACACTGGGCTCCATCCATTATGGGTTAAAAGACCACCAAGCTCATGCGCCAACAACATATCATAACTTTGTGCATTATAGGAACTTCCTACAAGAGCATGGGTACTTTGACCTGATTTAATACGAGCTACAGCAATTTGAAGTGCAGAAAGACCACTGCCTTCTTCTCCCATAAATGTACGAGATGATCCAGTGACTTTATGAACAATTGAAATGTTTCCTGCCAAAAGGTTTGAAAGTTGTGCCAAAAATAATGTTGGACGAAGTTCAGTTGAAAGAGCAACATTTAACATAGAAGCATGATCGGCAACTGCGCGCGCTTTAGAAAGAATCTGTGTATCAACAGTAATATCACGTTCTCCCCCACTTGCCGCTACGATCATATCCATTGTTGAAGTGAGTTGTTCATTATTTTTCAGGCCAGCATCATCAAGAGCAAGACCAGCCGCATAGGTACCAAGACGCTGCCATGTTCCCATTTGCCGTTGATCACTTTTTTTAGGAATTTGTAAACTCCAATCAATTTCGGGCAATTTATGAACCGTGTAAGGTGAAAAAGTTGTATAATCTAGGTTTGGTGTACGGATTGGATCATTTAAGAGATTCCAATGTTGATCAGTTCCTGCCCCCAGAGAGCTTATGAGACCTATACCAGTGATGAATACAGATTGATCATGCATGGCGAAAAAACTACTCCGCCTGTTTTAAGGCAACGAGATCATCAATTTTTGCACAAAGGTTTTTAAGAACAAAGTATTCTTCTGTTGCAACGGTACCTTCGTTGACTTCTTGTGTCCATTGTTCTAGAGGGACTTTTATTCCGAAAGCTTTATCAATAGCGAAAACAATATCAAGAAAATCAAGACTGTCGATTCCTAAATCGTCAATTGTATGACTCTCAGGTGTAATTGTATTGCGATCAATTTCACTGATTTCTGCAATGATATCAGCAACTTTATCAAACGTGGAAGGCAATGTACGGATTCCTTATTATAGAGTTAGTAAATTCAAAATACATTTAATATTGTTCTTCTAGCCTTTTTTCTCTTTAAAAAAAAGACTTAATCCAGAATATAGCTATCTTTATCTATAGAGAAAAGAGGTTTACAGTACATGAAATACTATATCTCAATATTTAAAAAACTTTGAAATTTTATTGCGCATTTATTTTACAAGACTATTTTTTCTATTGGCAGCAAGGACAGCAAGGGCTGTTATATTAACAACTCCCCGGGAAGTTACTGAAGGCGTTAAGATATGGGCGGGACGTGCTGCCCCGATTAGAATAGGACCAACATGGAGTGCATTTGTGAGGCTTTTAACAGTGTTGAGCGTGATATTGGCTGAATCAAGTGTTGGAAAGACAAGCAAATTAGCTTCACTTTTAAGACGAGAATTAGGAAAAACACGATCACGAAAAACTTTGGAAAGGGCAGCATCAGCATGCATTTCACCATCTGCTTCTAAATCAGGGTGTAATTTGGCAAGAATTTCTGTTGCACGTCGCATTTTACGCGCACTTTCTGTGTTTTTAGAACCAAAGTTTGAGTGTGATAATAAGGCTGCTTTTGGTGTTATTCCAAATGCTTCAACTTCTTGAGCTGCCAACACAGTCATTTCAGCGATTTCTTCTGCAGAAGGATTTTCATTGACGTAAGTATCTGTGAGGAAAAGAGTACGTTGTTGAGAGATAAGCAAACTCATAGCAGAAAAACGGTGAACATGAGGATCAAGACCGATAATTTGTTCAATCAATTCAAGTTGACGTTCAAAGCGTCCTTCTAAGCCGCAAATCATTGCATCTGCTTCTTCACGCATAACGGCAAGGGCAGCAATAGCCGTTGTTGATGTTCTCACTACTGTTTTTGCCATTTCAGGCGTAACACCACGCCTCCCTGTATAATGAAAAAATAAATTAACATAATCACGAAAACGTGGATCATCTTCAGGGTTTGTTAATTCAAAATCTATACCAGGACGAATTCTTAAACCAAAGCGTTTTAATCTTGCTTCTACGACATGTGGACGGCCGATAAGGAGGGGCGTTGCTGTTTGTTCTTCAATGACAACTTGTGCTGCACGAAGGACGCGTTCATCTTCACCATTGGCATAGATGACGCGTTTACGTTTTGCTGTTTTTGCTGCAGCAAAAACAGGTTTCATTGTTAAACCAGAAAGAAAGACAAATCGATTGAGGATATCATAGTAGGCCTCCATATCTTCAATGGGACGAATGGCGACACCAGTTGTCATTGCTGCTTTAGCAACAGCGGGAGCAATACGCAGTATTAAACGCGGATCAAAAGGAGAGGGGATCAGATAGTCTGGTCCAAAATTGGGTGGTTCTTTCGAGTATGCACGTGCTACAACATCTGAAGTTTCTTCACGTGCAAGGGCAGCAATCGCATGAACAGCGGCCATTTTCATTTCTTCATTAATTGCACTAGCACCTACGTCTAATGCACCACGGAAGATATAGGGAAAACAAAGGACATTATTAACTTGATTGGGATAATCAGAGCGTCCTGTGCAGATCATTGCATCTGGTCGTATAGAGCGTGCTTCTTCAGGCATAATTTCTGGTACTGGATTAGCCAGTGCTAAAATGAGTGGATTTTGAGCCATTCTTTTAAGATATTCAGGCTTTAAAACACCACCCGCAGATAGGCCTAGAAAAATATCCGCATCATCAATAATATCAGATAAAGTTCGTGCGTCCGTTTTTTGTGCGTAATTGATTTTCCAACGATCCATAAGGGTCTTGCGACCTTCATAAACAACTCCCTCTAAGTCACTAAGCCAAATATTTTCAACTTTTGCCCCAAGACGAACCAAAAGATTAAGGCAAGCGAGGGCAGCAGCACCTGCACCTGAGGTAACTATTTTTGCATTTTCAATTTTTTTTCCTGAAAGATTTAAGGCATTTAATACAGCCGCAGAAACAATAATGGCAGTTCCATGTTGGTCATCATGAAAAACTGGAATTTTCATTTTAGCACGAAGTTTTTCTTCGATGTCAAAACATTCAGGAGCCTTAATGTCTTCAAGATTAATACCACCAAATGTAGGTTCTAAGGTCGATATTGTTTGTACCATTTGTTCTATATCGGATGCATCAATTTCAATATCAAAAACATCAATATTCGCAAATTTTTTAAATAAAACGGCTTTGCCTTCCATAACTGGCTTGGAAGCGAGTGGACCAATGTTCCCTAAACCAAGAACAGCAGTTCCATTGGATATAACAGCGACTAAATTAGCACGGGAGGTATATTGAGCAGCAAGATTGGGATCTTCATGAATCGCAAGACATGGTGCTGCAACGCCTGGAGAATAAGCAAGAGCTAAATCACGTTGATTATCAAGAGGTTTTGTTGCTTGTATTTCCAATTTTCCAGGTTTTGGGTGTTGGTGATAAAAAAGTGCGGCACTGTCAAGTTCAGCTTTTGGTGAACTGAAATCACTATTTTGTTCTCTAGACATTTTTATGATATCCAAGTTAGCGTATGTGTATATGAGATGTTCCATCTACGATAAGGTTTTGTCCACTAATAAATCCTCATTTCTCTGAATATCAAAATGTATGAGTATGAGAAAACTCTTCTGGATCGTAAAACCAGTTTGATAATTCTTTTTGTTTGTGTGCATGAATAATTTCATTGATAGCAGCACGATTAGTTTTTTCTTTCCTTAATAAAACCCGTAAAAATTGATTAGTCCACAAACGAATAAAATATTACTAATAATTACATTACCAAGCCATTATTTTTTTTGCAATGCTTACAACTTAAGGAAAGAAAAGAAGAGTGCTTTCTATTAACTTCATCTTCTTTATTTAAATTTCTATAGAGAGGTAGAAGAAATTTTAAATAACAATTTGCAATTTATAAATTATTTTTGCAGCTATTTAAAAGGAAATTGGAACTTTAAAAATGGGAGTTGTTTTATTTATTATTCAATTGAACTCTTAATAATGCGAACTTTATAATTTATAATGAATCATCTCGTATGTTGAATGAGAAATTTGAATACAATAAGATTCTTTTAGCTCAAATTCACCTAATATAATAAAAAATATTTACTTAGATAATTCAACGAGAGTAATATGTGGATAAAAAACATTAAAAAAAATAAATAGAAGTGTTTCTATGAGCTATTTTAATACAAAAGCATGAATTTTTTTCACAATTAATAAAAATAATTATTACCGATTTTGTACCTTTATGAAACTATGAAAAATAAAGGAGTTAAGAAAAAGATAAGGAAATAGAAAACATGCTTTATCATTCTTAGAATGATACGTTGTTTGATAAGCCATTACGCTTCTTTAGGGTTATTGCTTAGGATGTCAAAGAAAACCGCATGCCAATTATCCCAACCTTTGAAGTACAAAGCTACAGTTGAAAAAAAAGCATTCTATGATGAGCCATTAAAACAACTGGAGAGAGAAAGTGGAAAAAATATCTTTTTCCACTTTCTCATTTGTTATTGGATTCGACCACTTGCATGAGCAAGCATAGTATAAACTTTTCCGGTATCTGATATCAAGTACTTGCGAACTGAGTTGGAAGAGCCAGAACTGCGCGATATATCACGTAAGAGCTTTTCGAAATCTGTAACATATTGATTCACTGAACGTTTAAACCCAAAATCGCTCATATATTTTTTCTTAATCATTTCAAATATTTTTTGTCCATTTAAGGTATAAAGGTTTTCTGTTACGATGTTTTTTTGTCCACGTTGATAATGATCCCATAGCTCAACAATGGCATTGTGATTAATAGCTTGCACTATACCAGAAGCTAATGAATTAAGAGAGCAGTTTGCAGGAGATGGTTTTGTTTGCACTGATGTTAAAACATCATCACTAGGGGGAGCATCATAAAATGTTTCTTCACGTGAAGCTCTTTCTAAGAGATTTGATACCCATTTATTTGGTCTTTTTTTGCTTTGATCTTGTTGCAAAATAGGCTTAGGTGGCACAATCTTTTTAACAGACTCAGTGGAACTGTCACTTTTTTGATTAAACATTGATGATGTAGGAAATGCTGATATTAGCTGTTTTTGTGCGCTCTTTTGATCATTTTGTATAACACTGACTAAATCTTGTAACGCTGTAATCTGTTCATTCAAAGCTGTGCGAATTGTTTGCGTTGTTTCTTTTGTTTTTTCTGGAAGTTTTTTTACATTTTCATTGATATCATTATTAATCTTTGAAAGCTCTAAACGAACTTCATCAGCGGAGCGACGTATATCTTCTGCTGCTTCTGAAAAACGCGTTGATGCTTCACTAACAAGCTTATTAAGTGATTGTTGAAATGAATTTGTGGAGTTACGCGCATTCTTATCAGAGCGTTCAAGTGCTAAGTTGAAGATTTTTTCATAATGCCCAATCATTTGATTAATTTCATGAGACTTTGAAACAAGAGCATCGCTTAATACAGAAAGCGTATTATGTTTTTCTTCAAGTGTTGCACTAAGTGAATTTTCAGACTGTTCAAGAACATGAATAGTTTGGGAAAGTGTCTTTGCATGTTCACCAAAACTGCTCGTTATATGATTAATTTGCTCAAAGGTACTCTTTGAAAGTCCTTGCAGAATTTCAACATTAGTATTGAGCGCTTGATTTGAGGCTGACAAACGCTCTGCTACTTGGTCCGTGTTGCGGAAAAAATTATTCGTACTCTCATTAAACTGCCCATCAATATTTTGAACAGCTGATAATAAAACATTACTATTTTCGTGAAAATTGTAAATTGATTGATTCAACTGTGTTAAGATGGATGAGACATTATTAACAAGCTCTTCCTTCATAATCGTTATTGTTTGAAGTGTTTCAGAGTTAGCTTTGGTTAAGCTATTCACTAAAGATTCATTATGTGCATAAATTCTTTGTTCAGCATCTTGTGTGGAAAGAGAGAGTTGTTCACCGATATGCTGTGTTAAAGAATCAATTGATTCTGTCGTATTTTGCGCTGCTTGATTTAAGTGATTTGTAAGCTCTGTTATTTTTCCAACATGTTTTGAAATTTGTGTTGTTGTTTGATTTCCAGCATCTTCCAGACGGCTCGTTACATCAGAGAGTTGATATCCTAAATTATTTTTAAGATTTTGCATAGAGTGATGAAGAACATCACAGCGTTCATTAAGAACTTGTTCTATTGCTGTTGTTGATGTGTGAATAGTTTCATTCAATAATGCTTGTGCATTATGACTGGCTGTTGCGAAAGCTTCGACAGTATGCGCTGTTTGTTCAGACAGAACGGACAGAACTTTTTCACTGGTATCATAAACAGTTTTTTTGACATTTGATACAATGCGATTGCCTGATTCTGAGAGAATATTTTCTGCTTGTGCAGTAACATTTGTAACAGATGAAAGAATTTGTTCACTCGTAGAAGAAAGAATATCAGAAGCTTTTATAATCTTATTATGCAGGTTATCTGTCACTGTATTAACAGAGTCTTCTAAGGTTACACGCATATTGTCAACACTGCTTTCCAGCGCTTGTTGAATTATCTGACTTTGCTCATTATTAATCATGAGAGACGTTTTTAATGTGTCAGAACGTTCCTCAATAACAGATGTTTGCATATCAATGGCTTCACAGATTTGGCTAAATTTTTCAGATAATGTTTCCTCTAGCGTTGTTGTCCGTTCAAAAATTTTGTGTGCACGATCTTCTAGATCTGTATCGAATGATTCCATACGTGTTTCAAGGGTTTCAAAGAAAACACCACTCGATTGAGAGAGAGTATTCTTTAAAATTTCGGCATGGCTTTCAAGGTTTTTGATATGATCTTGAACCGTTTCAGTAATGTTTTTATTATTGGCGACAATTGCACTCTCAACTAAATCTATTTGTTGTTTCAATGCAACATCGACACGTATATCACTTTTTGCAATGAGGTTATGGATTGTTTCCATGCGTTGTTCAAGTGTACGTGCTTGATCGGCAAGAACTTCATTGAGAGAAAAACTATTAATCGCTAAAGAATCGCGCAGAGCATCGGCACGGATATCAATATTTCTCGCTTGTGCTTCTAAAGCATCTTGGGTTGTATTACAACTTTGTACAATGACATCTTGTAACTTTTCAGTGCATTGAATGATGTTTGTAATATGATTTTCAGCTTGTTTATCAACGACTTGAACATTGTCAGCCAAAACTTTTTCAATATGAGAAGTATTTTGGGATAAAACATCAATTTGATTTCTTAATGTATCCGCAATTTTATTCTTCTCGTTATCGAGCATGTCTGCCATAAGAGCTCGTTGATCAGAAAGTTGTACTTTAAAATCTTGTGAACGTTCTTGTATGATATCAACAATGGCATTGTCGACATATTGAATTTCTTCTCTCAGACTTTCTTTACTTTTATCAATTGCAGAAAGAATAGCTTCACGTCCATTTGTAAATGCATGGGTAATGTCTGCTGTTTTTTCTTGGAGGTTCTCATTTATTTTCAAGACATGAGCTTCCAAGAAGTTACCAAGTTTTTCAGCATTATCCTCTAAAGCCTGACTGCGTTCTATAAAGGAATCAATGATGGAATCACTATGTTCTTTAAGAGAAAGATCAACCGTTGCTAAACGTTGTTCAAAGGCTCCAATTGCTTGCGAGGTTACGTTATCAAATTTAGAAGAGAGTTTATGTGCTTGGTCGTCGAGCTTTAAGATCTTCTCATCAAAATTCTGTAGAGATTGATTATTACGATCAATAAGAGCTTTATCCAAGGCTTTAAACTTTTCATCGACAGCGTGCAAAGTTTGATCTGTTACTGCTTGTATATGTGTTGCAATTTTAGCAACATGTACTTCTGCTTTTTCAGCTGTTTCATTAAAAGTTTTTTCTATTTGTTTTTCATTATGATCAAATCGTTTTGCAAAGCCATCGAAGTTTTTTCCTAATTCATGAAAAAATTCCGTGTTTTTCTGCTGAATTTGTGTTGTTGTTTTGTTAAATTTTTCAACAAGCTGATTTGTTACGCCATCACCAGCATAGGAAAGTTTTTCAACGAGGTCTTCGCCTTGTTTTTGTAAAGTTTGAGAAAGGGTTTGTGCAAGCTTTTCAACATTGGTTACAATGTTAGAGGTAACCAAACCAAATTCATCACTCAGTTGTTCTTGGGTTCCTTTAATTGTTGATTGTACGCGATCTGCATGATTCAAAATGGCTATGCGTTCATTACTCAATTCTTTGATTAATGTGTGAATGCGTGATTCATTTTCAGCATAGGCTTGTTCTAGATTATGAACTTCACCTTGTATGATTGCTTCAAGTTCAACAGCACGTCCGAGGGTACGTTCAATACCTTCGTTCATTGCCGCTACTTCTTCACGAATGGTTTGCCCTATAGCAATAGCTTGTTTTTCAGATAGATGTTGTGGTTCACTAAGGCGCTGTGCAGCATTGGTCATAAGAAGCGCAATATTATGCAAGTCGTTTGAACGTTTTGTTAATTGAGCAACGCCCCAAGATATAAGGATAGGAATTGCTGTTCCGGCTGCTACAGCAAGTCCTGTTGGGGATGTAACAAAAGTGCTGATATTGGATAAGGAGCTGAGTCCGGTAGGTGCGAGCTTATGCGCAATAAAAGCTCCTCCCGTTGCCCATAAAGCACTAAGCGCTGTTGTATACCAGTAGACTCGAGAGGAAGAACGCTGCTTGAATGGTCCAAAATTTACAGGGGTTGTTATATCATCATTTGCGGGAAGAAGTTTTGTAGGCAATAATGTATTATGAACAGTTCCACCTGAAATATCAGGTGAAGGTTTTGGAGCAAAAAGCTGTTCAACAACGGATTTATCAATAACAGCTTCATCATGAATATTAGAAACAAAAGTTGACGTACCGTTTTCAGCAAAAAATTCTTCTTCTGCCATTGCAATTTTTTGAATCAGATCATCGACATTAACAACATTTTCAGAATTATTGGATGATATTGTTTCAAATCCTGTGTCATCGAAATCAAAGTTCATAGCTTTTGTGAGGGCTTCTTCAACTTCAACTTCAAATGTTTGCAATTTTGTTCTGCGTGCCATACTCGCCTCGTACTCTTACAGCCGGAAAAGGGATACGTCCTCTTCCACATAATTTCTACATACTAGCTGTTAATTATTTAGAAAGGAATATGCTTAGGGAAAAATTTTAAAAACTTATCAAGATAAAGTTAACGCGGTTTCTTATACCCTGTTTAAAAATGTTATAAAATATAGTGAAAACAATTTATTATTTAAATCTAACTAAAACAAAAATACTGTTTACAACTTGTGTTTATAGAAAGCTTTATAAGCCGGCAGTCTTTGAAATAAGGACTTTAATAGCGGTTATATATACAGTAAGGTGCAAATGCCTCTCTTTAATATCGATAATCGTTAATAAATGTTGTTGTCCGCTTACTTTTATTGATTCTAAACGAAGCAGATTCATCATCACATATAGTCTGTAATAGCTTAGGATGTATAAAAGTATGCCTTTGAATTGTAAGCTCATAAAAAAGTAAACGTGGAAAAATTTTTAATTTAATATAGCTTTTCGTAAGTTGTACTTTATTATTGTCTTAAAGAGCCGTTTTTTCTCTAATTTCAGTTGTTTGTTGCTGAATTTTTAAGCTTCTACGTTGACAATTGGATATTTTTCAGTCGATATGCATGCACGAATATTTTATGCAATCTAGATAAAGGTGTAAGAATAATGGCAGAGCGATCACAACACCTGCAAGATGTGTTTTTAAATACGGTGCGTAAGCAAAAAATTTCCCTTACAATTTTTCTTGTCAATGGCGTTAAACTCACGGGTATTGTAACTTCATTTGATAATTTTTGTGTTCTTTTGCGCCGAGATGGACACGCGCAATTGGTTTATAAGCATGCTATTTCTACGATTATGCCTGGACAGCCTGTACAGATGTTTGAGGGTGAAAGTCCTGAGTAAACATATCATTTTAAGATAGACCTCTTATCCCATTTAAAAGTACTTAGATTGCTATGATAAATGAAAATGAGAGATTAGGAGGGGTATTTTCGCAGAATACAGGACAGGTGCGCGCACTTGTTTTGATACCGATTTTTCAAGAAAATAGAAGTGAAAGCTCTTTGAGAGAGTGTTCTATATCTTCTCGTGTTAAAGAATCATTGGGGTTAGCACGTGCTATAAGGTTAGAAGTTGTTAATTATGAAACGATTAATATTGCAACGCCTCGCTCTGCGACTCTCTTTGGAAAAGGTAAAGTAGATGCGTTAACCTGTTATATAGATGAATATTCTATTGAGCTTGCGATTGTAGATCACTTTTTAACGCCAGTACAGCAGCGTAATTTAGAAAAATTGTGGAATTGCAAAGTTATCGATAGAACGGCTTTGATTCTTGAAATTTTTGGGGACCGTGCACGAACAAAAGAAGGAGTTTTGCAAGTAGAGTTAGCGCGTTTGTCCTATCAAAAAGGGAGGCTTGTGCGGAGTTGGACGCACTTGGAAAGGCAACGGGGGGGGCGTGGCTTCCTAGGTGGACCTGGTGAGACGCAAATTGAAGCAGATAGGCGTCTTTTACAAGAAAAAATTATTCGTATTCGCCGCGAATTGCAAACGGTTATTAAAACACGTGCACTTCATAGAGCAAAAAGGAAAAAAACATCTTATCCTGTTGTGGCGCTGGTAGGATATACGAATACAGGAAAGTCAACTCTCTTTAACCGTTTAAGCGGTACAGATGTTTTAGCAAAGAATATGTTATTTGCAACGCTTGATCCGACTTTGCGCAAAGTTGTTCTTCCCCATGGAAAAACTGTTCTTTTGTCTGATACTGTAGGGTTTATTTCTAATTTGCCAACGAATTTGATTGCAGCTTTTAGAGCAACCCTTGAAGAAGTGGTTGAAGCGGATCTCATTCTTCATGTAAGAGATATGTCAGATCTTGATCATCGAGCACATGCCCAAGATGTTTTAGAAGTGCTTTCAAGTCTTGATATCGATATTGATGATATGGAGCACATCATAGAAGTTTGGAATAAGATTGATATGTTAGATGAGCAAGCATTGAATGTTTTACAAACAAGCGCAAAGACGCGATTAAATCCTGCTCTCATGGTATCAGCACTTAAGGGGGATGGACTCGATCAATTATTAAGAGCCATTGAAAAGCGAATTTTTGGAGAGGTGCAAAGCATTGAATATCTTTTACAACCTCATGAAATGTCGCTTATTGATTGGTTTTATGAAAACTCTGCGGAAATAGTGCAAGAAGGGCATGATGATGGGTCTATTACCATTAGAGCGGTTGTTACTTCTGAAGCAAAAAAACAACTAGAGAGCCTCAAAAAAAATATGAATTAAGTTCTTTAAAGCTATTTTTGAACATTTGTGCTTAAATTTTATATTTTTATTATCTCAAAATAATATGACAGCAAGTTAAGAGGATAGTTACTACTTTCTCTTAATAAAACAATATGAAGAAGTATTTTGCTGGTTAAAATAAAGATGAGTCTTACGTGTAATAAAAGACTATTCGTACGTACCGTATGGCGAAGCATTTTGATTGTTTTGCTATTACAAATGCTATGTGTATCTTTGATTTGGTTGTATTATTTTGTCCAGCCCCGTGGTTACCAAGCAACTTTAACATTTTCATTATCTGATTCTGTAGGAAAGCCATTACCAATTAAAAAGCAAGACAATGTTATCGCTTTTTTGTTTTCACAGCCTATGTTCTTCAATGATTCGAATTTTTCTTTAAGTGCTTCTTATAAGAAAAAAAATCATGAAAATATCCGTTTATCGCGTCATGGTGATTTTATCGATCTTATTTTTGAAGCCGAGACACTTGAAGCAGCTCAACGTGGGTTGGAAACTTGGTTTTCCGCATTTTCACAAGCAATCATAAAACAGAAACAATTCTTGTTAAATGATAAATTAGAAGACAAACAATATGATAATATTGCAATCCTTAATATCGTGCAGGAATTTCGTAAATCTATTGATTCTTTTATTCAGCGTGGTGTAAAACAAACAGAGCTTCATGATCTTTCGATGCAATTAACGCAAGCAACTTTAAAGCGTATTCATTTAACAAGTTTGAATTCAACGATTAACATGATGCGTGAAAATGGGCAGTCTTTACTGTCTTTATCGTTTATTGCAGGCAATTCAGCAATTGTTGCTCTGGAATCTAAACGTGATCTCTTGGAAACGCAAAGAGCACATATGGCTGCACAATTAGGGTGGACACATCCTCAAATTAAAGCGATGACTGCAGAATTAGAGACAGTTTCTCATCAATTAAAAAATAAAATTTTACAGATTGTTTATCAAGTTCATTCAGATGAGGTTATTGCAACGGAATTGGAAAAACAGCTTCAAAAAAGGGTGAGTTTTTTTATAAAAGATCAATCCCAATCTTTGAATGAAATATTTAATGAATTTGAAAATAAAATAAAAGCAGCGATCGATGTCCAAAATAAAGCGATGAGCAAGTCTGTTCAACGAAGAGAAAAAGTCATTGGTTCATATTGGGGATTGAGTGATAATCCTCTTCTCTTACAAAATACAAATATCCACGTGGTTATGCCAATAACGTTAGCACCAATTTCTTTTATGGCTCTTTATGGAAAAAATATTCTTGTGAGTGCATTGGCCAGCTTCCTTACTCTTTTGCTAGGAATCTTGTTATTCTATCCGTGCTTTAAAAGGAAAAAAGACCAAATCTCAGAAGAGGATTTGAGATCAAAAGAAAATTCTCTTAAGAAGAATGAGAATATTTTAGTCTCTCAAGAAATGAAAAATTTTGAAGCTTTTATTACGATAGAGGGATTATCTGATGTTTTGAAATGGCGTGCTTCAACCATTATTTCAATCATTGGACTAGAGGCTGCACGGACAGCGGCAAAGCTTTCACTTCATCTCACAAAAGAGAACAAAACAATTTTGTTGGTCGATATTTCTGGTCAACAAATAGAGAAAGTCATTGGCCCACATCGCGGACTGAGTGATATTTTAACGGGCAATGCCAAGTTGCATGATGTTATTTACCGTGATTATGATACGGGGGTTGATATTCTTCCTCAGGGGTTAACAAGTGCCATTTCAGCACAAGATTTTTCAAATGATATTTTTCATATATTACAAGAATTTAAAAAAGAATATGATTTTATCATCCTAGAGATGGCAAGCGAACCAAAATATGGGTTTGAGCAATTTGCAGAGCTAACAGACTATTATATTTGTAATACTGTTCTTAATGAACAAGAATGGATGATGCGGATGGTAGACAGCTTTCCAAAGACTGTTTATCGCGTTGTAGCATCATAAGCTTCGTAAAGTAAAAAAGAAATATGTATCGCGTGTTATAGTGGTACGCTTGTTTTTTGCTAAAGTTGTAGTACATACTAAAATAGACAAAGAGTTAATGTTTAAATTTTAAAATGCATTTTAGTTGGAGAGAAGCGTGGGGCAATCAGAGATGGTAGTAAAGAGATTAAACAATAGCATTTTAACGCCTGTGCAAAAGGAAAATAGAAAACATATACAGGTGTGGCTTTACTCTATTTTATTGCTGTGTTTGGCAATTGTCTTAGTGGGTGGCGCTACTCGTTTGACGGGATCAGGATTATCTATAACGGAATGGAAGCCAATACACGGCGTTATTCCACCGATTGGTGTGGATCAATGGCAAGAGGAATTTTTAAAATATCAACAGATAGCACAATATAAGCTGCTTAATCCTGATATGACCTTAAGTGCTTTTAAGGTCATTTTTTGGTGGGAATGGGCGCATCGTGTTCTTGGGCGTCTTGTTGGTCTTGTCGCTTTATTGGGGCTCATTTGGTTTTGGGCGACTAAGCGTGTTGAAAAAAATATCTTACTCCCGCTTATTGTTGTACCTATTCTTATCGCCTTTCAAGGCTTTATTGGTTGGTGGATGGTTGCTTCAGGGATTGGGCAAAGTAGTTTAACAAGTGTGAGCCAATATCGTTTGGCATTTCATCTTATAACGGCATGTTTTGTTATTGTTTTTGTTACTTATTTATCTCGAGGGCTTGCAGAATATTCAGAAAAGCCAGCAAATCAAAAGGTGCAATATTTTGCGGCTTGGCTTGTTATTCTCGTCTTGATAGAGATTTATTGGGGTGCTTTGGTTGCAGGGCTTCATGCAGGAAAAGTCTATAATACATGGCCCCTTATGGATGGTCAGATTATTCCTGATGGATTGTTACAGCATCGTCCTGTTTGGCTCAATTTATTCGAAAATCCCTTAACGGTTCAGTTTATTCATAGATTTTTTGCTTATTTTTTATTGATTGCCTCGGCTATTCATGCTTTCTATGTACAAAAAAATGTTCCCCGTTCAACCCACTCTCGTCGTGCATTTCTTATCTGTGGTATGATTATTATCCAAGCACTTTTAGGTATTTTGACACTGTTACATGAGGTTCCGATAAGTTTGGGGCTCATTCATCAAAGTATGGCATTAGTCGTGTTGTGTTTTGTTGTTGCGCATTGGCGAGCAACAAAAGGGGCATATTGTGCTGTTGAATAAAGCTTGTATCTAGATGAAGTTTAGTTGCCTGAAAGCATTAAATCAAGGTTTTGGACAGCAGCAGCTGATGCGCCTTTTCCTAAATTATCGAATAGGGCGCTGAGATTAAAAATGCCTTCACGATCATTTCCAAATACGAACAGTTTCATACCATCTTTGTTGGCTAAACATTCTGGATTAAGTCTTTCAAGTAAAACAGTTTCTTCTTGTGATGCTACTAAAATGGTATTTTGTCCATCGTAATGGTTTGCGAGAATTTCGCGCAAATCAGAACAGTTTGCTGATTTTGTGAATAAATGGCGATGCAGAGGAAGATTCACAATCATTCCTTGGGGAAAACGACCCACACTTGGTATAAAAATTGGGGTTTGATTGATTTGTCCATAGATTTTGATTTCTGGCACATGTTTGTGTTCAAGATTAAGACCATAGATAAAATAATTGTCCTGAATATTTTGTTGAGATTGATTTTCCATTTGTAAAATCAACTGTTTTCCACCACCGGTATAGCCGGAGATTGCATTAATCGAGATGGGATAATCGGCGTCTAGCAATCCTGCTTCACGGAGTGGGCGAATCAAACTAATGGCACCGGTAGGATAGCATCCGGGATTGGTTATATAATGTGCTGCTTGGATGCGCTTTCTTTGTCCTGCTGTCATTTCAGGAAAACCGTAAACCCAGTCTGGTGCAACACGGTGGGCTGTCGAGCTATCAATAATCCTAATGTTTTTATTTTTTTTAAGCCAATGAACTGTTTCGCGTGCAGCATCATCTGGAAGACACAAAATAGCAATATCGGCTTGATTAAGATAGTTTTGTCGCAGATGAACATTATGGCGATCTTTATGAGCAAGAGAGAGTAGTTTTAAATCTGTACGCCTTTCTAAGCGTTTTTGTATTTGTAGTCCGGTTGTGCCATGTTCACCATCAATAAAAACTTTGGTTAGCATTCTTATTTGCCTTCGTATTAACTTTGCCTATTATATTCAGCTTTTCACATTATAAATTATTTTTAATCATTAAATTATTGAATTTCTTTAGATTATAGATACCTTTTGTAAAAGGTGTAAACAAATAAGAGTGTAAAAAAAGAAATGTAATCTCATTTTTTACCATTCTCGAGAGGGAAGTTTTTTCGTTGTTTTTATAACAAAGAATAAGATAAATATTTACCTCATTATTTTTGAGTGTAAGTAGTTTAAAATGTTTGGTTTGCATGGTTTGCTGTGTTATCGTTCCTTGACTTTATTTTTTTATGTTAGGAATGTGTTTTATGACTCAGCAAGAAAATGACGCACAAAAGCGCTTTTTTAATGATAATTTACAAACTGTTGATGGTGCAATTTTTGACGCAATTAGAGGGGAGTTTGAGCGTCAACAACATGAAATTGAGCTGATTGCTTCAGAGAATATTGTTTCAAGAGCGGTCCTTGAAGCGCAGGGGTCTGTTTTAACCAATAAGTATGCAGAAGGTTATCCAAGAAAGCGCTACTATGGTGGGTGTCAATTTGTTGATGTCGTTGAAGATTTAGCTATTGAAAGGGCAAAACAGCTTTTCGGTGCTGCGTTTGCGAATGTACAGCCTAATTCTGGTAGCCAAATGAATCAAGCTGTCTTTTTAGCTTTACTTCAGCCTGGTGACACATTTATGGGGTTGGATTTAAATGCTGGTGGTCACCTTACGCATGGTTCACCTGTTAATATGTCAGGAAAATGGTTTGATGTTGTTTCCTATGGTGTGCGTCAAGAAGATCAGATTATTGATATGGATGAGGTTGAGCAGCTTGCAAAAGAACGTAAGCCAAAACTTATTATAGCAGGGGGCTCATCTTATCCACGGCTATGGGATTGGGAAAGATTCCGTGAAATTGCAGATGAAATCGGTGCTCATTTACTCGTTGATATGTCTCATATTGCTGGTCTTGTTGCTGGTGGCGTGCATCCTTCACCTGTTCCACATGCGCATATTGTAACAACAACAACACATAAATCGCTTCGAGGTCCACGTGGTGGTTTAATATTGACAAATGATGAGGCTTTATCCAGAAAAATTAATTCTGCAATTTTTCCTGGTCTCCAAGGTGGTCCTTTAATGCATGTGATTGCCGCAAAGGCTGTTGCGTTTGAGGAGGCTTTGCGTCCCTCTTTCAAGAGTTATAGTGCTAATGTTGTCGCTAATGCGAAAACTTTAGCAAAAACATTACAGGGTAATGGTTTTAATATTGTTTCTGGTGGTACAGATAATCATTTGTTGTTGGTTGATTTACGTTCCAAAAATCTAACAGGTAAACGTGCTGAATTGGCTTTGGGACGCGCTCATATTACCTGCAATAAAAATGGCATTCCTTTTGATTCTGAAACGCCATCTATAACATCAGGAATTCGTTTGGGATCACCTGCTGCCACGACGCGTGGTTTTTTAGAAAAAGAGTTTATTCAAGTTGGTCATCTGATTTCAGAAGTTCTTGATGGTCTTCGGAGTGCAAAAAGTGATGAAGATAATCATGTCGTTGAAATGGCTGTTGAGAAAAAGGTAAAAGATATAACGAATCAATTTCCTCTTTACTCTTATCTTACCACTCGTTAAGGATACAAAGGATGCGCTGTCCTTACTGCCAATATGAGGATACACAGGTCAAAGACTCACGTCCAGCAGAAGAGGGGGCAGTGATTCGCCGCCGCCGTGTGTGTTCCGTTTGTGGTGGTCGTTTTACAACTTTTGAACGTGTTCAGTTGCGTGAGCTCTTGGTTGCTAAAAAAAGTGGACGATGTGAACCCTTCGATCGTGATAAGTTAATGCGATCAGTTGATGTGGCTGTACGTAAGCGCAATATTGATCCTGATCATATTGAACGAGCAATTTCTGGCATTGTACGCCAGCTTGAAAGTTTGGGAGAACCAGAGATTGCTTCAGAAAAAATTGGGCATCTTGTGATGGAAGCATTGAAAAGAATTGATGATATTGCTTATATTCGTTTTGCTTCTGTGTATCGAGATTTTCGTAATGCAAGCGATTTTCACGATGTTATAGATGAATTGTCAAAGGGTATCGCGGATACAGAATCTCGTTTTGATGAATAAAAAAGTGCAAGATGAACGGTTTATGGCTGCAGCTATTCGTTTAGCAGAACGTCATGTCGGTCTTACAGGTGAGAATCCTTCCGTTGGTACGTTAATTGTGCGAAACGATAATGGTGCTGTGGGGGCTTTTATTGTTGGCTATGGCGTAACAGCTATTCATGGGAGTCCTCATGCGGAAGTGCAAGCTTTACACATGGCAGGTTCTTTGGCTCAAGGAGCGACTGCTTATGTTACTTTAGAACCTTGTGCGCATTATGGAAAAACTTCGCCGTGTGTGAATGCGCTTATTGATTCAGGTGTTTCTCGAGTTGTTGTTGCGCTGACTGATTGTGACAAGCGTGTTGATGGTCATGGTATTGCTCTTTTGCGAGCAGCGGGTATTGAAGTGGTTGAGGGCATTTTAGCTGAAGAGGCTTTTGAATCCTTATGGACGCATTGGTGCATAAGGAAGATACAACGCTGTGCGGTCACTTTTAAAATGGCAATTTCTGCCGATAATGGTGTTGGAAAAAGAGAGAAGGGCAGCGTAAAAATTAGTGGAACGCTTTCTCATGCTCATACGCATATTCTACGTGCTCAAAATAATGCTATCCTCGTTGGTATTGGTACTATATTAGCAGATGATCCACAACTCAATTGCCGCTTGCCAGGGATGGAGATGCGCTCACCAATTCGTATTATTTTGGATGCAGATTTATCTATCCCCCTTGATGCAAAAGTTGTCCAAACAGCCATAAAAATTCCTACATGGGTTATTTGTGATGTGGATCTTTCAAAGAAAAGCAAAAAAAATGCATTGGAGCAATATGGTGTGTCTGTTTATTCGGTCGAGATGAACAATGGTTGTGTAGAACCCTTTGCTCTTTTACAGATGCTTTATAAACATGGGATTAATAGTGTTTTATTGGAAGGGGGCGTCAAGACAGGGGAAAAATTTTTGAATGCTGGTTGTGTTGATCATTTGATATGTTTTCATACCCCTATTGTTTTAGGCAAAAATCGTATTGAAGCCCCTCATTTTGGAAATTATCTCTCGCAGTTTCATGAGATTGAGACAAGAATGTTTGGAAATGACCGTTTTTATAAGTGGAGACGTAAGACATTATGTTCACAGGAATTATAACGGATATTGGTTGTGTTGAAGATGTTCAACCTTTAAAGCAGGGGATGCGTTTAAAGATTTCTACCCGCTATGCTATAGAAAGCTTAGCAATTGGCGCGTCAATTGCTTGTTCAGGAATTTGTCTGACAATTGTAGAGCGAGGATTAAAGCAAGAAGATTCTAATTGGTTTGTTGTTGAGGCGTGGGAAGAAACATTACGTTTAACGAATCTTGCACAATGGATAAAAGGAACTTTTGTTAATTTGGAACGTTCGCTTCAATTGGGTGATGAAATGGGAGGACATTTAGTTTCTGGTCATATTGATGGTTTGGCTGAAATCATTGATCAAAAAAATGAAGGGGATGCAATTCGTTTTTATTTAAAAGTTTCAAGACAATTTATGCCTTTCATTGTTAATAAGGGATCTATTGCACTTAATGGGACATCTTTGACTGTTAATGGTGTTGAGGATTGTGTTTTTGATGTTCTTATTATTCGCCATACACTTGAAATGACAACGTGGGGACAAGCTAAAATTGGAGATCGGGTCAATTTGGAAATTGATCAACTTGCTCGTTATGCTGCAAAACTTTTTGCTTTAAAAAGAGAAGATGAATAAGCCAACACTCTATTGATCGTTTTCAGAATTTTATGCTTTATAACTTTGATTTTTTTGATTCGTTTTTTGTGGAATTCCATTATGATGAAAGAGATAGGTAAAAAGCCTCACGTATTGATTGTTGAGGCACGTTTTTATGAGGGGATTTCTGATGCACTTTTGAGAGGTGCAGTGAATACTTTGCAAAAAGCTGAAGCAAGTTATGATGTTGTAACGGTTCCTGGAGCATTAGAAATACCAAGTGCAATAGCTTTTGCTGAACAAAACAAGATATCGTATGATGGTTATGTTGCTCTTGGTTGTGTTATTCGAGGTGAAACATATCACTTTGAAATTGTTGCTAATGATTCTTGTCGTGCATTGATGGATTTAACTGTTCATCAGCACTTGGCTATTGGAAATGGTATTTTGACTGTTGAAAACGAAGAACAAGCATGGGTGCGTGCAAAATTAGATGACAAAAATAAAGGTGGTTTTGCGGCTGAAGCTGCTTTATGTATGATCGCTCTAAAAAAGAGATTTGGAGATAATCGTTAAATATGGCTGATATAAAAAGCAGACATTTTCCGCGTTCAGCCAATAAACGTGGAGCAGCAAGACTCGCTGCAGTTCAAGCACTCTATCAAATGGATATCGTGGGTTCGGGGGTGATGGAAACGGCAGCTGAGTATGAGGCTTATCGTTTGGGAAAAGATATTGATGGAGACCAATATCTTGAAGCTGATTTTCAATGGTTTTTGGCTATTATAACGGGTGTTGTAAAAGATCAAAAGCAGCTTGATCCTCTGCTTCATCAACAGCTTTCTGCAGAGTGGTCTCTTTCACGTCTTGATTCTATATTGCGAGCAATTTTACGAGCAGGTTTATGGGAGTTGATCAACCGTAAAGATGTTCCCGTTGCGGTTGTCATGAATGAGTATGTTGACATAGCAAAGGCGTTTTTTGAAGGTGATGAGCCAAAACTTGTTAATGCAGTTCTTGACAGTATGGCAAAAAAAGTTCGCCTCTAAGAGTTACAAATCCCCCCTATTATAGATCTGATATTATCAGACCTATAATATTGAAACGGTATGCAGACTATATAATTTAGTTATGGGGTGGCAAATTCGCAGGGCCTTTTATAATTTGAATTAAGAAAGGATGTTCTTTTGTTACAGTTGGCGTTGTTTGTGTAATAAAATCAAACACTTGACCGTCTTGTAATCCGTAATTTGCAACTTTTGCAACCTGATTATTTTTATTGAAGTAAATGGCTAAAACTTTGCGATCAATAATCTTTGTTTTCATAAACTGCATCCCACGATAACGTGTCTGTGAGATGTAATAAAAAACTTCATTATCATATTTTGTTTTTAATGAAGGGGTCCCTAAAGTTAAAAGAACTTGCTCTTGACTTGAGCCAATAGAGATAGAACTTAGAGCATTTTTATCAAGAACATAGCCTTCTCTATAAATTTGGCTCGAACCTGAAGAATCAAGAAGGCTACACCCAGCAAGCATTCCTATGCTTGCTATTGATAGACCAATCAATAATTTACGTTTGATTAAGGCTATTATGTGAGGCATTTGAAACAATAGTATCTCCTTTTTATACTGAGATGTAGGACAAGAAGGCAACCTCAAGTTTTTTCTAATTTTAACTTAATCTACCGTAGCTTACACTGAGTTTCCCTGTTATAAAGCAAATTATGCCATATAGAATTTCTTTAGAAAAGAAAAAAATGCATAAATACTTGAGATAAATAAAAACATAGTGCTTTACGCGTTTTTATGTTTGGGAGTTGTCAATGAATGTTCAAAATGTTCCTCAAATGACATTTGCTTTGGCTTATCCAATATCTGTACGTTCTCTACCTGCTAAAGGTATAAGGGTTCATTTTTGTGCAAACAAAAAAGAATGTACACATTTAGCCCAGAACCATGATTTAATTGAAGTAAAATCTTGTGAGGGAAAATTCCATATTTTCCCGTGGAAAAAACGCGGAGTGCGTATAAAAGGTCTGTTGCAAGCGCGTATACTACAGTTATGTGTTGTTACATTAGAACCATTAGAAAATATCCTTTGTGAAAATATTGAGGTTGTTTTTGTTCCTGAAGATTCAAATTTGATGAAGCCCAAAATATCAGAGGATACAGGGGAATTGTTTTTAGATGTGGAGGGGCTTGATACTCCTGAAGTATTTTATGATGATAAAATTGATATTGGCGCAATCATGGAAGAGTTTTTTGAGTTGTCTATTAATCATTATCCACGTAAAGAAGGGATAAAGATGAATATGGGTGAAAATTTAGAAGAAGCAGAGCGAAAATTCTCTCCATTTTCTGTTTTGAAAAATTGGAAGTGATTGTAAAAACATACAAAAAATATCTATTGTATGCTAAACGGTATTTTCTGCGAAGCGATTTTCGCAAGATGTGCTGTGTGAGTATTCAGGAGCCAAAAATCATAATATGTATTTAAAGATGTAAATGAAAAGATGTGGGATATGCAAGCGTGATTAGAATTTCTGTGGATGTCATGGGCGGTGATTACGGTCCAGAAGCAGCTATTGCAGGAGCAGCAATTGTACAAAAATATTTATCAAATATTTATTTTCTATTTTATGGAGTAGAGGAGGCTGTTCGTCCAGTTTTAAAAAAATATCCCTGTTTGGATTCTGTATCGCGCTTTTGCCCTACAGAAAGTTATACACGCATGGATGAAAAGCCAAGCCAAGCACTTCGTAATGGACGTGGTAAATCATCAATGTGGTACGCCATTGAAGCGGTAAAAAATGGTGAAGCTGATGCTTGCATTTCTGCTGGTAATACGGGTGCACTCATGGCCATGTCTTATTTTTGTTTGAAAATGCTTGCAGAGGCTGAACGTCCTGGTATTGCGGGTATCTGGCCAACACTGCGCAGTGAGAGTATTGTTTTAGATATTGGAGCAACAATTGGTGCCTCTGCTAGTCAGTTGGTTGATTTGGCGGTTATGGGAGCAGGTATGTTTCGCGCTTTATATCACACTGAAAGACCAAGTGTTGGGCTTTTAAATGTGGGGGTGGAAGAGGTTAAAGGACTTTATGAAATAAAAAAAGCAGGAATGATATTGCGTGAAGTGCAATTAGAAGGATTGGAATATAAAGGATTTGTTGAGGGCAATGACATTGGAAAAGGAACAGTCGATGTTGTTGTGACAGAGGGGTTTTCTGGTAATATTGCTTTAAAAACCGCAGAAGGAACCGCGCGACAGATAGGAGAGATTTTAAACTCTGCAATGCGCAGTTCTTTTTTAACATCTCTTGGTTATTTTTTATCACGGGCTGCTTTTCGTATACTGAAACATAAAATGGATCCTGATAGGGTGAATGGAGGAGTGCTTTTAGGTTTGAATGGTGTTGTTATAAAAAGTCATGGCAGTGCTAATGCTAATGGCTTTGCTTCTGCTATCCGCGTTGGTTATAAAATGGTTAATAATGGACTTTTACAAAAAATAACGGCTGATTTACGGCGATTTCATGAAAATAAAGAAACACTTTTTGACCAAGAAGATGAAGCGGTGATGAATGGAGAGTCCTTATGATAAGCTCTTATAATAGAAATGAAAAATTTGAAGAAAAGGTAAGAGCTGAATGATTCGGTCAATTATACGTGGTGTAGGAAGTGCTTTGCCGAAAAGAAGTTTATCAAATGATGAGATTGCAAAGTTTGTTGAAACGTCAGATTCATGGATTGTTCAGCGTACAGGAATACGCCAACGTTATATTGCCAGTGAAAATGAAACAACTGTTTCTTTAGGAGTTGAGGCTGCGCAAGCAGCACTTACAAATGCTGGTTTAACAATAAAAGACATCGATTGTATTATTTTAGCAACGTCTACCCCGAATCGTACTTTTCCTGCTTCTGCTGTTGAAATTCAGCATGCTTTGGAAATGAGCCATGGATTTGCTTTTGATATTCAAGCTGTTTGCTCTGGTTTTATTTTTGCTTTAACAACAGGAGATTCTTATTTACGGTGTGGGGGAGCTAAAAGAATTTTAGTTATTGGATCCGATACATTTTCTCGAATTTTAGATTGGGAAGATCGTACGACATGTGTTTTGTTTGGTGATGGTGCGGGTGCTGTTATTTTGGAAGCACAAGAAACTGAGGGGGGTATTGCTTTTGAGCGTGGTATATTGTCTGCGAAATTGCGCTCTAATGGTGCTTATATAGATAAGCTATATGTTGATGGTGGACCTTCAACAACACAAACGACAGGCTATTTGCGTATGGAAGGACGAGAAGTTTTTAAATATGCTGTTGGTATGATAACGGATGTGGTTGATGATTGTTTTGCAGCTGCAGGTATGGATTCTTCACAACTAGATTGGTTTGTACCTCATCAGGCTAATAAGCGCATTATTGAAGCATCTGCTAAAAAGCTAGGAATCTCACTAGATAAAGTTGTGATTACCGTTGATCAACATGGTAATACGTCTGCTGCATCAGTTCCGTTGGCTTTAACAACAGCTGTTTGCGATGGAAAAATAAAAGAAGGAGATCTTATCATGTTAGAAGCCATGGGAGGTGGATTTACATGGGGAGCAATTCTTATTCGTTGGTAAATTATGGCTACTTGACCATATTTCAAGAAAACGTATAAGTCATTTTGTAATTTTTAATATTTTAATAGGTGGTTATAATGACAAGTAAGACAGTAACGCGTGCAGATTTAGCGAGCGTAGTTTGTAAAAGAGTGGGCTTGTCACATACTGAATCAGCAGCTTTAGTCGAATTGGTTTTGGATGAGATTTGCAACTCACTTGTAAGAGGTGAAGCGGTTAAATTATCTTCTTTTGCAACTTTTCAGGTTCGCAGTAAAAATGAACGTGTTGGACGCAATCCAAAAACAGGTGTTGAAGCACCTATTCCGCCGCGACGTGTTGTGACGTTTAAGGCTGCCAATGTTCTTAAACAGAGAATTTTAGATTCGCATCGTGCAAAACAGAAAAAATGATATCTCATAAATAAATGCCATGGTATGTTTGGTATTTGTTAAAGAAATGTATAAAATAAGGGTCTTTGTTTTTTAGAAAAAGACTGGTGAGTAAGGTGTCAATGATGGTCTTATTTTTGACTAATCTTGTTGAGAAATTGAGACAGAATGAGTCATTGTAAAGTAATTTATTTTGTTTTAAATAAGGTGTTACAAAATGGATAAAAGCTCTGATGCTTTTCGCACAATTAGCGAAGTAGCGGAGTTATTGGAGCTTCCGCAGCATGTCTTAAGATTTTGGGAAACACGTTTTAGGCAGATTAAACCAATGAAACGTGGGGGAGGAAGGCGCTATTATCGTCCGGTCGATGTTGATTTGCTCAATGGTATTAAGCAGTTACTATATGATCAGGGTTATACGATAAAAGGTGTGCAACGCCTTTTGAAAGAAAATGGTGTTGCTTTTGTAACTGCATTGGGTAATGGTGATCTTGATGCTATGAATGTGGTCATAGAGAAGAAACATGCAGGACAAACTTCTGAAAATGCTAGCAATAAGCCTAAGAAATCTTCTTTTGGGCTTTTGAGTTTCATGAGGAGTGAGGGAGAAACATCTGTCGGTTCTGTGAATCTTTACAAAGATAAAACTGATAAAGCATTGTTACAAGAAATTCTGTTTGAACTCATTGAATGTAAGCGTGTTCTTGATAGAGCACGATAATAATATTTTTTTATTTTATATGTGTTTCGTAGATATTTAGATGTTTTATGGATGTGCCCAGAATTTTATACGTTCAACGAGTAGTCATATATCGTATGTGTATATTTAACGAGTTTTTTATAAGAGTTTTTCATTTGGTAAAACATGAAGAAGAGAAAGAATAAACGCTGAGTTTTGCCATTTTTTTTGATTTGGCTTTATAAAAATTAAGGCAATATCTCATCAGTGTAGATTGCGGGATGTAGAATGCCATTAGCTTACCAATTCATGTGCTTGTTTTAAAGAGATGTTTCTTAAGGCTTCTTAATCTTATTTTACCATAATGCCTCGTGAATGATTAATGGTAAACTCGTTGAGTACCGCTATTTTTATACTTATGAAGGTTCAAGTCGGCATCATCATTATAGTTATAGCCTGTTCTCAATGACTGCAACAATCCTTAGCACTTTAGGCGGCTCATTGTAGGTATTTTAAAAGTCCTTTCTCAATAATTTTTATCCACACACTCATTCCGCTTGTTTCGTGCAAGCAAATGATTTTGATAGATTCAACATAAACATATTAAAAATAAGAGAAGCCTATGATATTCGAAACCTTATTTAATATGAATAACGATATATTATCATTATAAATCAATATCTTGTCCTTTTTATAAGGGCTTATCTTACGAATAAGAAATATCATTGTTCAGCTAATTTTACATATTTTTTATTAATAAATATAATCTTGTTTTCAGTTTTCTTGCTTGATGTTGCTATAATTATTGTAATGATCTATCCATGATAGTAGCAGAATCTTTTCATTATAAAGGTAAAAGATTAATGTTATTATTAATATTCAATTGTCTATGATTTTTGCATTTAAACAGCTCATAGCTTACATTCAACTTTTTCACCAATCCACCTTGTAGAGAGAGAGCACGTTACTCTTTCTGGTGATAGGTCATTGTGCATGAAACAAAAACACACTACAATATCAAATTATTTCATTTTGTACAAAAACTGAAGATTTATAGTAAAAAATTAACGTATTACCATCTTCTGTGATATTATGCATTTATTACACGTTGCAAATCTGGAGGTGTTGCTTCATTTGAGAGTTGTTTAATCACATCTTCTACAGATAAAAGGGTTTGATTTGTACTTCCTAAGCGGCGTATATTTACGCTGTTTGTTTCAGCTTCACGTTTGCCACATACCAAAATTACGGGGACTTTTTGTAAAGAATGTTCTCGTATTTTATAGTTAATTTTTTCATTGCGGAGATCTATTGTTGCGGAAAGCCCAACAGCTTTAAGTTTTGCTGTTATTTTTTGGGCATATTCATTTGCTTCGGATGTAATTGTTACAACAACAATTTGTTCAGGAGCAAGCCAAAGTGGCATATGTCCAGCAAAATTTTCGATTAATATACCAAGAAAACGCTCCATTGATCCCAAAATAGCACGGTGGATCATAACAGGTTGACGTTTTTCTGAATCTTTATCAATATAGAATGCACCAAAACGTTCAGGGAGATTAAAGTCTATTTGTGTTGTTCCACATTGCCATTCACGACCTATAGCATCCTTTAATGTATATTCAAATTTTGGACCATAAAATGCTCCTTCACCTGGAAGGATGCTTGTTTTGATTTGTCCTGCAAATTTTGTTTCAATCGTTTTAAGGACAGATTCCATGATACTTTCTGCATGATCCCATAATGCATCAGATCCAACTCGTTTTTCTGGACGTGTTGAAAGCTTAAGACTAATTTCTTTAAAACCAAAATCAGCATAAGTTGATAAAATAAGATCATTAATACTGAGACATTCATCGGCTAATTGTTCATCAGTACAAAAAATATGCGCATCATCTTGTGTAAAACCACGCACACGCATAAGACCATGTAAAGAGCCTGAAGGCTCATAACGATGAACAAGTCCAAATTCAGCAAGTCTAATAGGCAAATCACGATAAGATTTTAAACCATGTTTAAAAATTTGCACATGACCAGGGCAATTCATTGGTTTAAGGGCATAAACATTCCCATGATCTGAATCTTCTGCTGCTGAAATTACTTTGAACATATTCTCCTTATACCAACCCCAATGGCCAGATATTTCCCAGAGTGACCTATCGAGAACTTGTGGTGCATTAACTTCAGCATATTGATGATCATCAAGGCGTCTACGCATATAGCTGATCAAATTTTGGAACATTTTCCAACCTTTTTTGTGCCAAAAAATCATTCCTGGCCCTTCTTCTTGAAAGTGAAATAAGTCCATTTCACGTCCCAAGCGGCGATGATCACGTTTTTCAGCTTCTTCTAGCATATGGAGGTAGGCTTTTAAGTCATTTTCATTTGCAAATGCTGTTCCATAAATTCTCGTGAGCATTGGATTATTGGCATCGCCACGCCAATAAGCTCCTGCAACTTTCATTAATTTGAAAGCATTCCCAATTTGCCCTGTAGATTGCATGTGCGGTCCGCGACAAAGATCAAACCACTCCCCTTGATAATAAACTTTTAAATCTTGATTTTCAGGAATGCTATCAATAAGTTCAACTTTATAAAATTCTTTTTTCTCAGAAAAAACTTTTCTTGCTTTTTCACGAGACCAAATTTCTTTTCTAAAAGGTTTATTGCGTTGGATAATTTCACGCATTTTCTGTTCAATGATGGTGAGATCATCTAATGTAAAAGGTTGTTGGCGTGCAAAATCATAATAGAATCCATTCTCAATGACAGGACCTATTGTTACTTGCGTTTCAGGAAAGAGCTCTTGCACTGCTTCAGCAAGGACATGGGCGCAATCATGCCTTATGAACTCAAGAGCGCGTGAATCTTCTCGGGTAATAATCTCTACTTGACCAGATTGTCCCAATGGATCCGATAAGTCTCGCGTGATACCATCAAGACTATAGGCGACTGCTTTTTTTGCAAGTGATTTAGAAATAGATTCTGCTAATTCCAAGCCTGTCATTTCGGCGGGGTAATTACGTTTTGAACCATCGGGAAAAAAAAGAGAAATAGAGCAAGACATAAAAACACCCTTTTAATCCAATTCCGCTAACGATTGCGGATGGTTTCGTGAAAATTGAGTAAAAAGCTTATAGACTAATTTTTTATCAATACATGTGAAAAAAGAAAAGGATTATTTGTTGTGTTTGTCAGAAATTTTCCAGTAACACCAAGGTTTATAAAAACAGCAAGAATTTCCAAGCGATGGAGGGACTGGATCAAAGCCATCTGTTCCAAAGGGCCCACAACGCATGATACGAAAGAGTCCCATCCATGCACCAGCCCAAAGCCCATGGCGTGCAATCGCTTCATATGTATATTCTGAACAAGTCGGGGCATGGCGGCACTGATTACCTATAAGGCTCGAAAGTGTTATTTGATAGAAACGTATTAAGAAAACACCCAATAATCGTCCGGGTGTTTTTTGCCAAGTGCCTGTGTAATTCCGAGTCAACTTTTTTTGTCTAGATTGTGATTTGAACATTTATTTTTCTTCAATTTTTTGAATGCAGTCTATCGTTGCATCAAAGGGTAGTAGTGTTGCTGCATGGCGCACTTTATAGTCTTTAATGGGCTGTAAGCAAGAAAAATCCTCAAATGGAGCTTGAGGAGAAGGACCATTTTGCGTTAGCATTTGGTAGATAACTTCACGCAATATTTTAAGATCTTGAGTTGTTTGTCCGATGATATGAGATGCTAAAAGTGAAGCTGAAGCTTGCCCTAGCACACATGCATGTATTTCGTGAGCAAAATCAGTAATAATACCATTTTCCACTTTTAAATCTACAGTGATTGTCGAACCACAAAGGTGTGCATGTTTTCTTGATGTTGCATCAGGATTATTAAGACGCCCAATTTTGCCTATATGTGCAGCATATTTAAGTATTTTATCATTATAGATATTATCAATCATGCGCTATTGCCTGAAATTTTGAGAGTCGTGATTGTTTAAACTTTTAATTCGCTTATATAGAGATTATACAAAATGAGATAGGTATGGAGCAAATGCTTTGTATAGAGTAAGCTTGGAGTTTTTGAATGCGTAATGTTGTTAAAGAAGACACAAATTTATCTGAAGAAAAGCGTCCGAGTATTGAAGAGGTGGAAGAGGCGATTCGTACATTACTCTTATGGATAGGGGAAAATCCAAATAGAGAAGGGCTTTTAGATACTCCAAAACGTATAGCCAAGGCATATCGCGAGCTTTTTAATGGTTATAGTCAATCGGTTAAAGAAACCTTAGGTACAGTTTTTGAAGAGGTTTCAGGATACAATGAAGCCGTAATCGTAAAGAATATACCTTTTTATTCACACTGTGAGCATCACATGATCCCAATTATTGGGAAAGCACATATAGCATATCTTCCTAATGCAAAAATTGTTGGTCTTTCAAAAATTGTACGTGTTGTAGATATTTTTTCTCGTCGTTTACAAACTCAAGAAGCTATGACAGCGCAAGTGGCTCACGCGTTAAAAACGTATCTGAAGCCTCATGGTGTAGCAGTATTGATTGAGGCTGAGCACATGTGTATGGCTATGAGAGGAATCCAAAAACAGGGCTCTACAACAATTACAAAAAACTTTCATGGTTATTATGAAAAAGATCAAGCGGCACAAGCACATTTTATGATGATGGTTCAAAGGTCATAGTAAAGCCCATATTTCTCGTAATCTTTATAAAGTTATAAAGCATCCGGATAAAATAAATTATGAGAAAAAGAAAATTGGCTTGTACCTTTCTTTATGATTTGTTAAAGGCTAAAAACCAAGATTTTTTCTTTCCACGTGCGGTCGTGGCGGAATTGGTAGACGCGCAGCGTTGAGGTCGCTGTGGGGCAACCCGTGGAAGTTCGAGTCTTCTCGACCGCACCAGTTAGCAGTGAGTCTCTCCATAATGAGATGAAGTTATGTTAGAGAGAGGGGATTTATAGGCATTATAGAAAAATCTTTTTTGTATGTTATTTGTTGGTGTGTTGCCAATAATGTTTCGTTTTTATTACTTTATCTATGCATTTGAAATGTTATATTTTTATAAGGTGGGGTGAAGTTGCAGTGAGAAGTATAATGATTCTGAGATATTTAACACTTCTTATTTGTATTTCTTTATTATCAGCGTGTAGTGATTCACGTGCTGTACTTTGGCATGGGGTGCATGCAACACCTTCTATGACTGCCGTAGAAAGGGAAGTTGAAGGGAAACCAGTTTCTCCAAAAGCCATCGTTCCAGTGTATGTTGCAACGAGTCGTATGATGCAAAATAATTACGCTCAACCTTATGGTGCAGAGCGATCAAATAAAGTTCATTATAATCGTGTTGACGTAGGAATTCCTCAGCAACATGTAAAGGGGGTTGTTGAAATAAATGCCTATAAACCTACGCATGATAAGTATTTTGCAGCAGTAGCATTGCAAAAATACGATAATAAAGAACAGTTTAAACAGCGATTAAATGCTGCTTTAGCAAAAAAGCCAAAAGGAAAAAGAGAAATTTTTCTTTTTATCCATGGGTATAATAATAATTTTGCAGATGGTACATTTCGTACAGCACAGTTTACACACGATTATTCTTTAAATGTTGTCGCTGTGCATTATTCTTGGCCTTCGGCCGGATCAGTTCCTCTTTATATTTATGATCGTGACAGTGCTAATTTTGCCCGTGACGGATTGATAGAGCTTTTAACACTTATTAGTGAAACCAATGCTGATCAAATTTCGGTTATTGCACATTCTATGGGCAATTTTGTTATAATGGAAGCATTTAGAACGTTAGCGTTACAGGGAAAATATAGGCCTATTCGTCGTATTACAAGTTTATTAATGGCTGCACCAGATATTGATGTTGATGTATTTGAGCGCCAACTTAATGATATAAAAAAACTCCCGCAGCCAACCGCTATTTTAGTATCCAGAGCGGATAAAGCTCTTGCGGTTTCAGGACGTCTTACGGGTGGACATCATCGTGTGGGCGATGGCTCAGATATTGAAATGTTGCGTAAAAATGGAATAGCTGTTCTTGATTTCTCTCATGTGGATGGGGGAGCACACAATGTCTTTGCATCTTCGCCAACATTGATGGCTCTTTCTCGAGAAGGTTCTTTGGCTTCCACAATTATGCAAGGTACAGAATTGTCACCTAGTCAAGCCCTTCTTGCTGATGGTAGTAGTGTGTTGGAAAAAACAACACATCTTATCCTTTATACACCTGTACGTTTTCTCTCTCCACGGATTCCACGTTGATCGTGAAAAGAGAGAAGAGGCTCCATCGAATAATGTATTGGAGGTAATATTTTTTAGCACTTTCTTTAGAATGGTCTTGTAAAATGAAAAATAAATAGCGGGATGAATGTAAAAAACAGTCATTAGGTGAGTTTGTGATGATTGCACGGAAACGCTATGTTAATACGCCTACAGTTGTTGATTATTTATCTCATTCCGCAATTAAGTTATTAGACATTCATGCTATGCTTGTGAAGGTGAGAAAAGGTGATATGGGGGAAAAACCAAATTTATTGCGTCAAATTGATTCTACAAAAAAACAGTTAGATGAGATAAGCCATGCTCTTATTTTAGAATATCGTAAACGCCAAGAAAATGAGCGTTTTTTAAAACAAATTCTGCTATCCATTTCCGATCAACTTTTTGCACTTAATAATGGTTTTAAGGAAACAGGACGTCTTTTTTTTCAAGAAGTTAGAATACTTCAATCTCAGATGCAATGTTTGTATGAGGGAAAGGAGAGGCTGCATTTGTTGAATAGCCAAGAATCTTTTTGTTCTCCATCAAAGATTGATGAAGTCATTAAACAGTTACAAAAAGCACGAGAAAAGCTTATTCTTGAAAGCCCACATCTCTTTGAAAAAAGCACAAAAGCTAAACAATGAAAGTTCTTTAGTTGAGCAGATCGATAATTTGAATTTTACAGCAAAAACGCTGTTAGATAGAAGGCTATAACCTTTTTAAAGAAAAGAATTTGCTTTAATAAATGAAATGCATGTATTTTATACTCTCACTCTTTATCGCATTAAAGCTTTAGAAGACTTTGGTTATATCTTTGCTAAAGTTAAGGCTGATGAATTAGGTGGCTTTATTGAAAATAAATGTTTGTGGAAAGAATTTTACAAAAAACTTTCTGATTCTTTTAATAATAGCCCGCCGGATAATTTTACCAATGTTATGAAGTTGTTAGTATATTCATTAGGCAAATAAAAAGCAAGTAAAATAAAATATTTATGTCTAATATAAGGGAATAGGTGAATCTTGATTCTATTGAGTTTTTTTGCCTCTATCCCTCATCTTTTTGAAGCTTTTTTATGGTTGCAAGAGCGAGTTTTTTACGGTCTGTGCTCTTTGTGTAAAGAGATGCCATAGCATCATTTGTCCAGCCAAAAATTGCTTTGAGTTGTGATACTGTTGCACCAGAATTAGCGGCCACGTTTTGCTGCTAATTTTCTCAATTCATGCGCTGATTTTTTGATACCTGCTTTGGTACACACATTATAAAATGTAATTCCGAAGCTTTTTTTGGGTATTTTTTTCCCGCGTTTACCACAAATGAATGTTTCTTCTCCAATAGGACCAACTTCAAGCGTTTTGGCTAATTCTGGCAAAATTGGGAGAAATACATCTGTTTTAAATTGGCTCTTTTCTGTTTTGATGTGAATGATATTATCTTTGACGTCTTTCCAGCCAATGCGGACCGCATCACCACGACGCAAGCCCGTATATAGAAGAACATCAATCCAGACGCGTTCATGGGTACCATGATGCCATCTTTGATAATATTTTTCGACATCTTCTTCTGTCCAAACAGCAAAGCCCCCCTTATTTTTTAGGGGAGGCCTTTTGACCTCTAAAGTCGGATTGTTTTCCAAAAGACCTTGGTCAATTGCCCAATTAAAAAGCCCATTAAGTACTTTCAGAAATTCTCTAGCCATTGCTGGCGTTTCTTTACGCCGTTCAACTCCAGCTATGATATGTTTCTTATTAATTGCTTGGTATGGGATATCTCCTACGGAATCGCATATCTTCATAAGGATGTATTCTCTTTGTTTCTTTGTGGCTTTAGCGAGGCTATGCCAATTGGAGCTATTAAAATACTGTTTAAGGAGCCATGCAAATGAACCTTCGACTAGCTTACCGGTTTTGGATTTAGGGAGTATAAGCCCTTGTAATTCAGCAAGTGCGCTTTTGTAATTGTCAACAAACTCTTGCGTTCCATAGGTACCACGTATTCTAATACGTTTTCCATGACCAATACGTACATACCATACGATTTTGCCATGTTGGGTAATTTGTTTCACAAGGTGAGGAGGGCGTGGTTTTGGCATGGGAACACCTATAAGATGATATCAAATTCATAATCATCACGAGATAAATTCCATATTTTATCAGGATGTGCTGTTGAGTTTGGTATTGGAATATCTGCTTTAAGATAGATAAGCAGTTCACCGGTAGGTTTGATTTCTATGAGTTCGCATTTTTGCTTTTTCGCTTCTCTTAAAGCGCGAGCAATGGCTGGTTGCGTTATAGCAGCTGGACGAGGCGCCATATCTTTTCTCGTTACATTGAGATGCAATTCACGTGTGGCGTGAATCACGCATTACTTGAAAGTGTTAGGAAGGGTGGGGGTGCTCGTAGATATGCGGGGAACAAAACACCCCCATAAGGTTAAGCAGCTTTTGTTGAGAGTTGTTTTAT